>NZ_JAKEVN010000004.1:0-86183 GCF_022398505.1 Pseudoalteromonas sp. Isolate3
TTAAATATCTTTTTAGAATATAAAAAACCCGCAACTAGTGCGTTAAATATCTTTTTAGAATATAAAAAACCCGCAACTAGTGCGGGTTTTTTCAAAGAATTAAAAGGCTAATTACTTAGCAGCTTTTTTCTCTTTTTCTGCAGCGATTACTGTTTCAGCAACGTTTGCAGGACATGGTGCGTAGTGTGAGAACTCCATAGAGAACTGACCACGACCTGACGTGATTGTACGTAAGTGGCCGATGTAACCGAACATTTCTGATAATGGTACATCACCCTTGATACGAACGCCCATTGCGCCAGCTTCTTGGTCTTTGATCATACCACGACGACGGTTAAGGTCACCGATTACGTCACCAACGTTGTCTTCCGGAGTGAATACGTCAACTTTCATGATTGGCTCAAGAAGTTGTGCACCCGCTTTAGGGATAGACTGACGGAAAGCGCCTTTAGCAGCGATTTCGAACGCGATTGCTGATGAGTCAACTGCGTGGAAAGCACCGTCGAAAAGCTCAACTTCAACGTCTAGTACTGGGAAGCCAGCTAGAACACCTTCTTGCATCATTGATGCGAAGCCTTTCTCAACTGCAGGCCAGAATTCTTTAGGTACGTTACCACCAACAACTGATGAAGAGAACGTGAAGCCTGAGTTTTGCTCACCTGGCTTGATGCGGTAATCGATCTTACCGAATTGACCAGAACCACCAGATTGTTTCTTATGCGTGTAGCTATCTTCGATTTCTTTCGTGATAGTTTCACGGTAAGCAACCTGAGGTTGACCAACAACTAGGTCTACGCCGTAAGTACGCTTAAGGATATCTACTTTGATATCTAAGTGAAGCTCACCCATACCTTTAAGGATGGTTTCGCCTGAATCTTCGTCAGTTTCAACTTGGAATGAAGGATCTTCTGCAACCATCTTACCGATCGCGATACCCATCTTCTCGTTACCGCCTTTGTCTTTAGGAGCAACAGCGATTGAGATTACTGGATCAGGGAAGATCATCGCTTCAAGTGTACATTCGTGCTTAGGATCACAAAGGGTGTGACCAGTTTGAACGTTCTTCATACCAACAACAGCGATGATGTCACCCGCTTGTGCTTCAGTAAGTTCGTTACGCTCGTCAGCTTGCATCTCAACCATACGGCCGATACGCTCTGTTTTACCAGTTGCTGAGTTAAGGATTGTGTCACCTTTCTTCATGCGACCAGCGTAGATACGGATGAACGTAAGTGCACCGAAACGGTCGTCCATGATTTTGAACGCTAACGCTTTAAGTGGCTCATCTGCAGAAACAGTTGCTACTTCACCAGTAGGCTCACCTGTTTCAGGATCAGTTAGAGGTTGTGGGTCAACTTCTGTAGGCGAAGGTAGGTAATCTACAACCGCGTCTAGTACTAACTGCATACCTTTGTTTTTGAATGCAGAACCACAGAATGTTGGGAAGAACGCAAGATCACGAGTACCTTTACGGATACAACGTTTGATGTCTTCTAGAGAAGGCTCTTCACCTTCCATGTAAGCCATCATTAGGTCTTCGTCTTGCTCAACAGCAGACTCAACAAGCATTTCATGGTATTCATCAACTTTGTCTACCATGTCAGCTGGAACGTCTTGTACTTCGTAGTTTTCAGGAAGACCAGTCTCGTCCCAAACGTATGCTTTTTTCTCAAGTACGTCTACAACACCACAAAATTGGTCTTCGATACCGATTGGTAAAGTCATAACTAGTGGGTTAGCACCTAGTACTTTCTCAACTTGACCTACAACGCGGTAGAAATCAGCACCCATACGGTCTAATTTGTTTACGAAGATTACACGTGCAACTTCTGATTCGTTCGCATAACGCCAGTTAGTTTCTGACTGCGGCTCAACACCACCAGAACCACAGAATACACCGATACCACCGTCTAGCACTTTAAGTGAACGGTATACTTCTACTGTGAAGTCAACGTGTCCCGGAGTATCGATAACGTTTAAGCGGTGGCCTTTCCACTCACAAGTTACAGCTGCTGATTGGATTGTAATACCGCGCTCAGCTTCTTGTTCCATGAAGTCAGTAGTAGACTCACCGTCGTGTACCTCACCAGTCTTATGAATTTTACCCGTAAGCTTAAGGATACGCTCAGTGGTGGTAGTTTTACCCGCGTCAACGTGGGCGAAAATACCAATATTTCTGTACTTCGATAAATCTGCCATTATTTTACTCTTAATAAAGTCGAAAAATTATTCGGCGGGAGTATAGCATTACTTAAAGCGAACATCACCATCGAAGTCGCTTAAAATGCAATCAATTTTATAAAATTTTTCTATGCTCAGGATAAGCGGCACTTTTTAACGTGCCGAACAGTGAGTTTATGCTACTAAAATCGCTAATTTAGAGCTGATTTGGCAATTAAATGATGCGATTAGCTGCTTGTCATTTTATAACAGCGCTCAGGTCGCCCGATACTCCCGTAGCTCTGATCAGCACTGACTTGCTCGGCTTCAAGCAAGTATTCGAGGTAACGGCGGGCTGTTGAGCGACTTACGCCCACTAAATCCCCCATTTGCTGAGCAGTAAAAGCCGTGCCAATATTCGCTTTAAAAGCTTTTAAGATCTTTTGCAAAGTAAGCTGATCCACCCCTTTTGGTAGCCTAACTGGCGTTTTTAACTGTTCTTGCGATCCAAATAAAGTATCGACCATAGATTGGGTTACTTCATCGGCATCTGAGAAACATTGTTGTCTTGCTTCGAATCGTGCCAATGCTTGATCTAAGCGATTTAGCATTAATGGCTTAACCAAGAAGTCACAAGCGCCAAGCTGCATGGCTTTTTCTAGTGTTTCTACTTCTTTTGCTGCGGTTAAAAGCATTACTTCGCTTTTCATTTCCTCGCGGCGCAACTCATTAAGTAAATCAAGACCATTGCCATCGGGTAAATGAATATCGAGCAAAATTAAATCGGCATTAACGGCCGATAATAACGCTTTCGCAGTGGCAAGATTGCCTGCAATACCAACAACCTGATATTGCCCTTGACGCAGTGTTTGCCGCGCCCCTTGTTGGCCAGCTACGCCATGAGGAAGTAATAAATATTGCGCCAATAATTGGGCAACTTCTACTTCATCTTCAACAATGACAACTGAGTAAGTCATGTTCTTTACCTTTTATTTATAGGCTGATCATTTTTATTATTTTGGAATGTAGACACTTAAACGTGCCCCCATCAGATCAGACTCACCTATTTCTAAACTACCACGACACGAATCTAAGTTGGTTTTAACTAAATAAAGGCCGATACCATGCTCAGCCCCTGACTTAGAACTGTATTGTGGTGTAAATATCACATCCTTGTCATCGCCTAAACCAAAACCGCTGTCTTCAACATCAAACAATAATGTTTTACTGGTTTCATCAACCGTAACACGAACCTTAGGGGTACGTGTATCGCTAGCTCGAATAGCGGCTTCAATTGCGTTATCAATCAAATTGCCAAGTATCGAGACAACCCGTTCCAGCATATCTTTACGGGTGATTGCTCCCAATAAGCTATCTGGATTAAGCTCAAGTATTACGTTTAATTCACGGGCTTTATGGTATTTACCAACAAGTAACCCAGCAAGTACCGGATCTTGGATCCTTTCGAGTAAATGATGGATCTGTGCTTGCGAGCCCTTGCTTTCTTGTCCAATTAACTCAATAGCCTGCTCAGTTTGTCCCATTTGAATTAATGCACCAATCAAGTTTAGCTTGTTTGAGTAATCATGAGTTTGTACTCGTAATAGCTCAGCAAAAGCTTGCACTTTAGTTAATTGCTGCGATAAATACTCAAGCTCATCCGCTGGGCGCATACTCAATAAAATCCCATCAGCCTGACCTTGCACTTGCAGTGCATATCGCGACAACACAATGCGTTTATCTGCAGCAAATAATTCAAAACCTACAATCGGACGCTGTTGGTTATGCATCAAAAACTCAGTATGTTCAGGAAGTAAATCTTCAAGCTTAAGTGGCTGATGAATGCAGCTGATCGGTTTACCAAGGATTTCGCAAGCACGTTGGTTTAAGTTACGCACGTTACCTTCTGGATCGAGGGCGATAATGCCGCTACGAACAGTATTCAAAATAGCATCTTGCTCTGAGAACAGCCTTGCAATTTCGTCAGGTTGTAAACCAAAAATAGCATTACGAACCCGTTGCCCGATATACACCGCAGCCAAAATACTTAAACCGACTAACAACAAGCCCCAAAGCATGATTTCAGCACTACGAGCACGAATAAGCGGTTCAATTGATTGTACTAAAAAGCCAACCGATACCAAGCCGATGACTTCGCCTTGTTCTGAGAGTACAGGGACTTTGCCACGGATAGACTCGCCCAAACTCCCCTTTGCAATCGACACATAACGCTCACCACGTAGCGCCGCTTTACTATCCCCACCCACCATAGGTTTACCCAGCTTGTCAGAGTCGGGGTGAACAATGCGACGGGTATTCCTATCACCGATAACAATAAAACTAGCTGCGGTTAGTTCACGAATATGCTCTATTTGCTTATTTAACTCATTAAGCCCTTGCTTCGTTTGTAATGCGTTTAGCACGTCATCTCGTGAAGCAATACTGGTTGCTAGCGAAAGCGCTTTATCACCCATGTGGTTATGTAAGCTTTCTGCAGTGATCTGATACACCAAAGCGCCAAACAACACAGCCTGTAAAACACATAGACCGGTAACCCAAATGATGAGCCGCGTTTCTAAGCGCTTTGGTTTTTTAACCACATGCTGAAATGGGTTTAGCTTATTGGTGTATCTCATATCAGTGCCTTGTACTACGCATGTTGCTCTGTTTGCGTAGCTGCTTTGTCTTTACGACGTTGGACAATATAGTCTTTCAGTGGGAACAACAACACTAAGATCGAAATCACAAAAATACTCAGTGTTAATGGGCGGTCCCATAAAAAGCTCAGCGAGCCATCTGAAATCATCATCGCACGGCGGAAATTTCGCTCAATCATATCACCGAGGATAAAGCCAAGTAATAAAGGCGCCATCGGGAAAGCTAACAATCTAAGCACCAAGGCCACCAGCGCAAAACCCACCATCATAAATAAATCAAAGGTGTTAAATGACACTAAATACACGCCAATTAAGCTGAAGAATAAAATCATTACTGTCAGCACAGATTTAGGCATTGCCAGCACTTTGGCAAAATACGGGATCAACGGCAAATTCAAAATAAGCAGTACAATATTGCCAAAGTACATACTGACAATTACCGCCCAAAACACACTTGGATTTTCTTGCATTAGCATAGGACCCGGCTGAATACCGTAGGCAATTAATGCACCTAGCATAATCGCAGTAGTGCCCGAACCCGGAATACCTAAAGTCAGTAATGGTACAAATGAGCCCGTACAAGCAGCATTATTAGCAGACTCAGGTGCGGCTAAGCCACGCATTGAGCCCTTACCAAATTTATCTTTCAATGCCTTTGGAGCAAGGTTCCGCTCAGTGGCATAGGCCATAAAGCTGGCAATGGTTGCCCCTGCGCCCGGTAAAACACCGACAATAAAGCCAAGTAAAGATGATCGGCCAACCACAGGAGCCATGTCTTTTACTTCTTCTTTAGTCAGTTTTGTTGAGCCAATTTTTGGCGTATCAGGATCATCAATTTTTTTATCTGGTTCAGCTTCAGGGCGTGCCACATTAATCAGAGCTTCAGCCAACGCGAACGTTGCCATTGCTACTAATAAAAAGCTAATACCATCTAATAAATCAGCTTGGCCAAAGGTAAAGCGCTCGGTACCTGAAGAGGGATCAATCCCTACTGTTGCCAGCATTAAACCAAATACCGTCATCATCATGGCTTTTAGAAATTGCCCTTTATTAGAGAACGCGGCAATGGCCGTTAAGCCTAAAAACATCAGTACAACATAATCAGGCGATTGGAAACTTAATGACACTTTTGCTAATAAAGGCGCAGCCACCATCAGTAAAATGGCCCCAATCGTACCGCCTATAAAGGATGAATAAGCTGCAATCGCAAGGGCTTTACCTGCCTTACCCTGCTTTGCTAGCGGGTAGCCATCAAACGATGACGCTACCGTCCCCGCCACACCCGGCGCATTAATCAAAATAGAAGAAGTAGAGCCACCGAATATAGCCCCGTAGTAAACACCGGCCATTAAAATCATGCCCGAATCAGCACCGATGCTGTAAGTGATCGGGATCATCAACGCAATCGCAGTAATTGGACCTAGACCAGGTAACATACCGATGAACGTGCCAACAAAGCAGCCTACAATCACATATAACAAGTTGTTCCAGTCGAGTACGGTCGACAAACCTAACATAATTCCATCAAGCATAACTTAACTCCACAGATTGCCAGGTACTAAGTAGATGCCCAGTACTTGTGTCATTAAAAACCAAAAAACCACGGCCACAGGCACTGAAGCAAACAACAACACCTTCTTACGGCGTTCACCCATAATAAAAAAGCCAGCAATTAAAAATGCACTGGTGGCAATTAAAAAACCAAACGGTTCAAGCATGGCGCTATAAGCAACCATTAAAACCAACAGTGCAAAGGTACGTAGTAAGTTGCCTTTACTGAGTAGCTCTGCTTTTTCTGCAGGCGCCTGCTTTAATAAGTTGGCACCAATCGAAAGTACACACACCACGATACCGAATACTGCATACACTTTTGGTAAGGTTGCTGAAGTAACACTTTCGTACTCTTCAAATGGCATAAGTGGAATTTGCCAAGCCACAAGGGCGTAGAGGGTAAAGAGGACCAAGAATAAACTTGGTCCAATTAGTTCACGGTTTAACATTGTCTAACCTTAGCCTCGGATAAAACCAAGTTCTTTCATTACAACGCGTAATTGCGCTTCTTGCTGCTCAAGTGATTTAATAAACGCGTCTTTTTCTTGAAACAGATTTAGCCAACCATTACGGGCACGAACCGCTTCCCACTCAGGGGTTTGTTGCAGCTTACGCAGCTTTTCTGTGTACTCTGCTAGCTTATCTGCAGGTAAATCTGGGGTCGCAAAAAAGCCGCGCCAGTTTACGAACTCCATGTCGTAACCTAGCGACTTTAAGGTTGGAATTGCTGGGTAATCAGGAAGTTTATCTGCAGAAGTCACCGCTAAAATCCGTGCCTGACCGCCATTAGCGACTTCGAGTGCCTCACTTAAGCCTGTCGAAAGTAAGTTGACCTCACCCGACAATAAACCTGCTTTCGCTTTACCACCGGCATCGTAAGGAATGTAACGTAATCGACGACCATCAATACCCGCTGCTTTCACCGCTTGTGCTGCTACTAAGTGATCCATGCTGCCGCGCGCTGAGCCACCCGCTACTTTTACAGAGCCAGGGTCTTTTTTCATTGCATCAATAACGTCTTGCCATGTTTTAAAAGGTGAGTCATTACGGACAACAAACGCACCATAATCAGCAATCATGCTGGCAACTGGCGTTAAATCGCGATAACTGTAAGGGATTTTTCCTGATAATGCGCGCAGTACGATAGGCGTTGAGTTAACCATCAACATATCGCCTTTTTTAGTGCCCGACTCAATCAAATAAGCAATCGCACGGCCACCGCCGCCGCCCGACATATTCTGAAACGATGCATTATCTTCAATGCCCGCTTTCACCATTGCTTCACCGACACCACGTGCTGTGGTATCCCAACCGCCACCAGGGCCACCCGGTACCAAAAAGTGTAAGTTTGCCAATGCTAGCGGGCTGGTTACTAATAACGAAACTGCTAAAAGAGAGCTTTTTAATGATTTAAACTTAGTCATAATGCACGACTCCTAAAATAAGTACTGCATACGAGCACTGATGCCCATACCTGAATCTTCATCACCTACCAGCGTAGAAGCACCGGCACCATCAACATCGCTGTAAATCAGGTTGCCCATAAATTTGATATCGCTGCTTAGGTAATATGATGTGCCTACTGTGTAAGTGGTTACGTCGGTACCTTGCTGTTTGCTGCTGGCGTTCATTTGTGACACACGTGCAACAAGCTCCCATGCATCTTTAATCCCTTTTGGTTGCACAAATAATGCTGAACCTGCTTTGTAACGGCGCTGCTCACCGCCTAAGAAATAACTTGCCGAAACATGAAAGCCATCAAAACGCTCTCCATCAAGTTCATTGCTGCTATCAACCGTATCGAGATAACGGCTGGCATATTCAGCCTCTAGAGTGAATGCATTCGCTTGGTAGGCAAATTCAAGACCGCTTTGCGACATACTATCAAGCGCAGCCGTTTCACCACCGACCGCGTAATCCACTAAGCGAACATTGGTTTCACGCACTTCACCACGGGCAAAACGAGCGCTTAAATCATTACCACCCATATCACGATAAGAGTGCCAAGCACCTACATGAATCACATCACCTGGTGCTGCACTAGACCACGTTAAGCGACCTGTTACAGCCAATGTCAGTTTGTCATCTTCGTCGTGGCCTGAGGCACCAAACGCATCGTTCTTGTAAACACCCACGGCATAACGTAAACCTGAGTCTTTAAAGTATTGATAAGCCGAGATACCCCAACGGAAGAAAGGTGAGAAAGAATTAGCAAGGGTGCTGCGCTCAATAGTATTAATATGTTTTGAACTGGTTAGTGCATTTAATGACATATCTTCGCGGATTTTACCGGCTTTTACTTTTAAGCCGTTGTCGAATGCATAACGTACACGCGCTAACACGATTTCAGCCGTGCCTTCAGCAAATTCGAGTAGTAGTTTGTGATCCCACTTGCCATGTTCACTTTCAACATAAGTACGGATACGACGAGGGAAGAATTCACTCCCCCCTGTACCTTCATTATTGGCATTGTAGGCACCATCAAAGTAGTTGTAGTCAAGTTGAACGCGACCGCCAAACTCTAAGTTAAAGCTACTTGATGCTTTCAATGAGTCCACTTCTTTTTGAAGTGCGTCGAGTTGTTGCTGTAATTGTTCAGTGTCGCTTTGTGCGAATGCTGATGTACTTGCTAACGCCGCTACAAAGGCTAAAGCGAGCTGTGTGTTACTTGCTTTCATGAATTACTCCACACCAGATTATAATTATTTGTTGTCGTTGATCGGCCTACTGCAAATGGCGATCTGGTTTGGAGCATAGTGTTAACGATAGATTAACGAAATGTTTAGGGGGTAAGTTGCATTGATGGTGATAAATGGCTTTTTGTTCATAAAAGTCATGAACAAAAAGCACATTATTGGGGTTTAGTATAAATTCTAGGCAAATTAACTACTTAAAGTCGTAAAACTAGCTAAAAGTCATCTCAGGAATGTCGCCAGAGACAATAAGCTTGCCCTGTGTCTTAGCAATAATCTCATCAACCGAGACACCCGGGGCACGCTCTAATAAATGAAATGCACCGTCTTTAATTTCTAAAAGTGCCAAATCGGTGATCACTTTATTGATACAACCAACACCTGTTAACGGCAAACTACATTCGGTCAGCAGTTTTGATTCGCCATGCTTGTTGGCATGGGTCATGGTGCAAATAATGTTTTTAGCACCGGCGACTAAATCCATCGCACCGCCCATTCCTTTAACCAACTTTTTCGGGATCATCCAACTGGCAATATTGCCGTTTTGGTCCACTTCAAACGCACCCAGCACGGTTAAATCAACGTGGCCGCCGCGGATCATGGCAAAGCTTTCTGCGGAGCTAAAAATAGCCGCTCCCGTTGCAGCGGTGACCGTTTCTTTACCTGCGTTGATCATATCGGCATCAACTTGGTCTGCACTTGGGTATGGCCCCATACCGAGTAAACCATTTTCAGATTGCAGCATCACTTCGATGCCATCAGGGACATAATTAGCGACCAAGGTTGGAATACCTATACCCAAGTTAACGTAGTAACCATCCTGTAGTTCCATCGCCACGCGTTTAGCGATTTGTTCTCGTGATAATGCCATCAGCGTGCTCCTTATTGATTCTCTTGCTTAGTGGTAACTTTCTCGATGCGCTTTTCAAATTCACCCTTAATCACCCGATCAATATAGATACCCGGCGTTTGAATTTGGCTTGGCTCCAGCTCTCCTGGCTCAACAATTTCTTCAACTTCAAGAACCGTAACTTTGCCTGCGGTTGCTGCCATCGGATTAAAGTTCATCGCCGTATGACGATAAATGCAGTTACCGTAGCGATCTGCTTTCCACGCTTTAACTATCGCGAAATCGCCAGTAATGCTTGGCTCTAATAAATAATCGCGACCATTAATATTGCGGGTTTCTTTACCGTCAGCTACCGGGGTCCCCACCCCTGTTGCGGTATAAAATGCAGGGATGCCCGCCCCGCCAGCACGCATTTTTTCAGCTAAAGTGCCTTGCGGTGTTAGCTCAACTTCGAGTTCACCATTTAATAACTGCTGTTCAAATAACGCGTTTTCACCAACGTAAGAGGCAACCATTTTGCTGATCTGTTTGTCTTCAAGCAACACACCTAAACCAAAACCATCAACGCCACAGTTATTCGATACCACAGTTAAATCACGGGTGCCTTGACGTTTAATTTGTGCAATCAGACCCTCAGGAATACCGCATAAACCAAAACCACCCGCTATCACTGTCATGCCATCTTCAAGGCCTGCCATCGCTTCGCTGTAACTTGTAACTACTTTATCAAAACCTGCCATTGGCTCCTCCTATTGTGCAGTCCAACCGCCATCAATGGCGATTGCTTGGGCGGTAATATTGCGTGCTGCATCGGCCATTAAAAAGCTAACGGTATGCAGGATCTCATCTAAACCGATAAATGCTTTTTTCGGCATTGGTGCCAGCATAATCGTGTCAATCACTTGTTGCTCTGAAATACCGTGTTCTTTTGCTTGTGAGGCAATTTGTTGCTCCACTAGCGGCGTTTTTACATACGCTGGGCACACAGTGTTAATAGTGATATTGGCATCACCAGTTTCCAGTGCCATAGTTTTAGCAAAGCCGATTAAGCCATGCTTCGCAGCGATATAAGCTGACTTATATTTGGACGCCACCATGGCGTGGATTGAACCAATATTAATGATGCGACCAAAGTCTTGTTCACGCATTCGTGGTAGCACGGCTTTGGTCATCATCGCCGGGCCAACGAGCATAACTTGCTGTAAAAACTGCCACTTATCAGCCGGAAAATCTTCAAGCTTTGCAACGTGCTGAATACCCGCATTATTAATAAGCACATCAATCGGCTGATTAAGCTCATTGAAAAACTGCTCTATTGCATCACTATCTGCCACATTAAGTGCATACCCTTCGGCGCTACCACCTTGCTCAACAATACCTGCTGCCGCCTGTTTTGCAGCTTGCTGATTTAAATCAGTGACAATAATAGTGTGGCCTTGCATCGCTAGTTGCTGGGCAACATATAAACCAATACCACTGGCTGCACCAGTAATTAAAACTGTTTTGCTCATCGGGCTACTCCTCTAAAAACTCACTGATAAGCTGCGCTTTAGGGGCGATTGAGAAAATGCCATCAAGGTGTCCCCAGCCCCCTTCAATTTCTGAAATCTCAACGTCTTTACCTGCTGCTTTCATGGTGTCAAACACGGTGCGCATGTTTTCAGGGCGAAGCAGTAAGTCGTTCGTTGCGGGTAGTAATAATGTTTTGGCAGATACATTTTTAAGTGCAGTTGTTAAATCGCTTTGCATGCCAGCGGTAAATAGTTGTGATGCCCGGACCAAATAAAGTACATGATTTGCATCTTGGGTTTTCGCACGCGCCATTGCACGTTGTGCTAGTATTTGGTTTAACTTAGGCAAGGTACGAATGTCTTTTAACGCGCCTTCATCAAGCACGTTAAAGTCAGGGAAGCTCGCGTTATAAATAATTGGATGCATCGCATCTTGCGTAATATTAAGCATGGTTGCCGCTAAGCCATCTAACGGACGCTCTTTGCCGTAATAATTACCTTGCTGCCAGTTTTTATCTAAACGAATTGGTAACGCCCATTTTTCAAGTGCTGCGACTGTCCATGCATCTATCGTTGCAGCGCCAATCACATGAATTAAACGCTCAACTTTATCTGGGTAACGCGTTGCCCACTCAAGTGCTTGAAACGACCCCATTGATGCGCCCATCACAGCATGTAACTTAGTGATACCTAGGCTTTCAAGTAAACGCTTTTGCACATTCACAAAATCAGTAATCGTAACCACAGGAAAATCTAAACCATAAGGTTTGCCTGTTTTAGGATTAGTTGACGCAGGGCCTGTGGTGATTACATTTTCATCATGCCAGTTGGCATTCACTAACGTATCTGAACTAATCACATAATATTTATTCGTATCGATAGCTTTGCCTGGGCCGATAATCGCATCCCAATAACCCGGTAGGGCATCATCCGCTTTATATTTGCCTGCGGCATGAGAAGTGCCAGAGAAATAATGAGTAATTAAAATCACGTTATCTTTATTGGCGTTTAGTTTTCCGTAACTTTCCCAGCCAATATCCACTTGCTCCAAGGTCACGCCAGACACAGTGGTAAAATCCTTTGTCGTAAAATGCTGTTTTTCCACTAGCATGGTTTCGGCTTTGTTTTCGGCGCCAAACGCAGTACTACTAAATACAACCAGCCATAGCAAAATTATTAATTTGGTTTTCATTGCTGTTCCTTAAAAGAAAATAAAGAGTCCAAGTGCCAATGCGACACCGATAAGCGGAACGACCGCAGTAAGTGCTGCCATTGACCAATACGCTCGTTGATGCGTTTCTTTACAGATAGCGCGTATTGTTGTCACTACATAGCCATTATGCGGCAAGGTATCGAGAGCTCCAGAACTAATTGCCACCACGCGGTGCAGCTGTTCAGGATTAACTCCCATATCTAAATAACCCGGTGCTACAAGTGGTAATGCAATAGCTTGCCCGCCAGAAGCAGAGCCCGTTAAACCAGCAATTACACTCACTGCCACTGCAGCGCCAACCAGCTCATTCCCAGGCATATGAGTCATCACATCTACTGCTGCGGTAAATGCCGGTGATACTTTCGCTACAGCTCCAAAACCAACCACTGCTGCAGTATTACCGATTGCCACTAAAGCGCCTGTTGTACCAACATTAATTGCATTTCCCATATCGTGAAAATGCTTGAAGTTGATAATCACAATACTCAATACGCCACCAAGCAAGGCTACAATAAGTGCTGTTTGCTGCAGTACATCATGTAGAGTAAATGATAAAAGTAACACCACGATTAGCGGGATCACACCAGTAATTGGGTGCGGACGACGACGCTCAATAATGACAGGATCATCATCACGAGCTTCAAAAGTTTCACCATTGGCAACGGCTTTTTTGATCATCTTGTTTAACCAAAAATAACCTACTGTTGCCATGAAAATGGCCACCACTAAGCTCACTTCCCATGCTGCATATGGCGACGTGCCAAGGTGCTTAACCGGGATCCAGTTTTGAATTTCTGGCGAGCCTGCCGAAGTCATGGTAAAGGTCACCGAGCCAAATGCCAGGGTTGCTGGAATAAAGCGGCGCGGTAAGTTTGCATCTTTAAACAAACTTAATGCCATTGGGTAAACAGAAAACGCAACAATAAAGACGCTCACGCCGCCGTAGGTTAAAACTGCACAGGCGATCACCACCGCAAGAACTGCGTGTTTCATACCTAGTTTGCCTACAATATAGCTCGCAACACTGTCTGCAGCACCGGTGTCTTCCATGAACTTACCGAATAAAGAACCCAGCAAGAACATAAAGAACCACGCACTTAAGAAACCAGCAAAGCCATCCATATAGGCGTTAATAAAGTTTGTATCTGCCGATACAGGGAAAATGGCCATGCCACTACTAAGTGCGACTAACAACGCACAGATTGGCGCGGCGATAAATAAATTTACCCCACGCAGCGTTAAAATGATCAGCAGTATTAAACCGCCTAACAGTCCTATCATGCTCAGCATAGACATTCCTATAATTATTGTTATTACACAGATGAGGTGACATCGGAATAATGCTATCAGTCTTACCTTAAGCGCCTAAAAAATACATAACACTAAGGTACTATCTGCTTTAAAAATAGCTTAATTGCTTGATAAATAAAGGGCTGTGGTGGGTATAGCACTATGGTACTAATTCAATTTTTGCAACTATCTTCTACATTAATTGACAGGTGACACGGGCAAACTTATTAAGTCTTCGGCAACATCAACGAGAGTGGCCATAAGACTAATGACAACAATAACAAGGAATACAACATGATAAAGCTTAACCCAAAAGTCGCGCCACTTACTCTGGCTGTATCACTTGCATTAGCAGGTGTCAGTGCTCAAGCGGCAGAACAAGCCGAACCTGCAGCAAAAAAAGGGGAACTAGAACGTATTCAGGTAACAGCGCGTAAAACCGTTGAAAACCTGCAAGAAGTTCCTGTTGCTGTAACTTCAGTTGGTGCTGAAGAGCTTGCAGAAAACGGTATCGTCGTTATGACCGAAGTTCAGCAGTTCTCGCCAAATACCACCTTGCAAGCAAGCCGTGGCACTAACTCTACAATTACTGCGTTTATTCGTGGTGTAGGTCAGCAAGACCCATTGTGGGGTTATGAGCCGGGTGTTGGTATCTATATTGATGATGTCTATCTTGCTCGCCCACAAGGTGCGGTGCTTGACCTTCTTGATGTGCAACAAATCGAAGTATTACGTGGTCCACAAGGTACGCTTTACGGTAAAAATACCATTGGTGGTGCAATTAAATACGTCACCAAAGAAATGAGCGGTGATGCAACTTTAAATATACAAGGCACTGTAGGTAGCTATAACCAAAAAGATCTAAAAATTACTGGTCAACTGCCAATTATTGACGAAAAACTCTATGTAGGTTTTGGTTTTGCAACACTTAATCGTGATGGTTTTGGTGAGTTTTTAACATCTGCTCTTGATAACCAAGACCGCGAAAACTACAACAAAGACGTTACCGCAGCTCGTGTTACTTTAGAATACACGCCTACTGATGACCTATTTTTCCGTTTTGCGTGGGATAAAACAGAAGATAAATCTAACGCGAAAGGTGGCTACCGCTTACTTCCTAGCCTACTAACAGATGCACCAGTTCCAGACAGTGTGTATGACTCATACACCAGCTTACCAACATGGAACAAAGTTGAACTAGAAGGCTACAGCTTAACTGCTCGTTGGGATATGACTGACAGCACGAGCATAAAATACATAGGCTCAAGCCGAGAGAGCTACTCACCAACTAATATCGACTTTGATAATACGTCGTTGCCGATTTTCGATGTACCCGCTATTTACGATGATGAACAAACTACTCACGAATTACAGCTAAACCATCAAGGTGATAACTACAAATTTGTATCTGGCCTTTACTATTACGATGGTGAATCATGTGGCCAGTTTGAGGCAATTTTAGGTATCTTAGGTCAAAGCTTAGGCGCTCCTGGCCTCACTCGTGAAGTTAGTGGTTGTAGTAACTCAAATAGTAAAGCTGCGTATATTCAAGGTAGCTATGACTTTAATGATCAATGGTCAATGACATTGGGTGCACGTTACACCAAAGACAAAAAAGAGGCGCTTGTTAACAACGGCCTAATTTTTGACATTGTATATCCAGAATCAGGTTGGATCCCTGGTTATACTCGCCCAGAAGGTCAACTCGTACCAACCGTACTAGATGATGAAGAAGAATGGTCACGCTTCACACCACGTGCTGGTGTTGAATATCAGTATTCAAACGACATCATGTTCTTTGCAAGTTATGCGCAAGGCTTTAAGTCAGGTACTTTCAACCCGCGAGCAACAACCGCAGAGCCTGCAGCAAAACCTGAAATCGTTGATTCATTCGAAATCGGTATGAAGAGTGAGTGGAATAATAACTTACGTGCGAACGTAACCTTGTTCACCCTTGATCATAAAGACCGTCAGTATATTTCGGTGTTACCGGGAGACAGTGCATCTGATCTAAACCAACGCTTAGGTAACATTGGTGAATCAACCTCAGATGGTATCGAACTTGAACTTAACTACGTAGCCACAGAATCACTAAGCTTTGATGCATCAATTGGCTATATAGACAGTAGCTTTGATAACGTAATTGATTACGACCCTGAAACAGGCGAGGCATTCGACAAATCAGATCGCTTCACAGTATCAAACACGCCAGATTTGACCTTCAATCTAGGTGCGACCTATCGCATGTACACAGAAATGGGTGATTTTGTAGTAAATGGTAACTACTACCACCGAGGCGACTACGCTCTATTCGAAGAAGATAGCCTACTCACTCAAGATGCTTACGGTATCTTTAACATGGGTATTACTTGGTACAGCACAGACGGTCACTGGACTGCTGGTCTTTACGGCAAAAACTTAACGGATGAAGAGTACATGATTGGTGGTTACCAATTCGTAGCACCTGATCCAACAGATCCAACTGATACGAGCAAATACACCCCTGGTTTAGGTGGTGATAATACGCTAATCGGTTACTACGGCGACCCTCGCACTGTTGCCTTCACTGTTGGTTACCGTTTCTAAAAAAGAACCTAAATCCTTGTGTGAGAAAGGTTTGTCTGAAACTTCCCTTCAGGCAAACCTTGTTTCAAAGCGCAAAATCACTTATAACATAACGCATTGGAGAATCGAGGGAATGTCTTTAGCTGTGAACACTATAATCGCCGATGATCACCCGTTATTTAGAAGTGCACTGCGTCAAGCCGCCGCGACATCAGTGCCCGAAGAACATATTAAAGAAACAAGTGACATTGATGGCTTGTTCGCACTATTAAATGCACATCCTGAAATTGAACTGATATTCTTAGACCTAACTATTCCAGGTGCAAATGGCCTACAAGCCCTTTCGCAATTACGAAATCACTACCCAGATATCTTAGTGATTATGGTCTCTGCCAATGAAACCCCCGCCATAATCAAACAAGCCATGAGTCTTGGCGCTGCAGGCTATATTCCTAAGTCATCTTCTTTAGATGTCATCAGTGAAGCAATTAGCCATGTATTAAATGGCGACACTTGGCTACCACCCGAAGTTGATTTAACCGATGTAGTGATAAACGACGAACAAAGCGAATTTGCTCGCAATCTTGAAAAGCTTACACCACAGCAATATCGCGTATTGGCGATGATTGCCGACGGTTTATTGAATAAACAAATCGCTTTTGAAATGTCGATTCAAGAAACTACTATCAAGCAGCATGTTTCAGCGATTTTACGCAAGCTTAATGTTTATAACCGCACCCAAGCAGGCATTTTGTTTAATCAACTTTCACAGGTTGGCAAAATCGAAGAAAGCTAATTTAAGCTTTCACTCCCAGTTTTAATTTGAAATTCCCATAAATGGGAATTCCTAAACCAAGATACAAAATAAAAACCATAAATTTCAAAACGTTAAATATTGGCATACTCCTCGCTTTAGTGCTCACATCAAAACTATCTAAGTAAAAAGTAATAGATAAAAATGAACACTAAGGACAACATCGTGTACACAGCTTGCAAAAAACTAGCAAAAAAATTAATTCTTCCGACCATAACACTGCTATCAGCCAGTTTCTGCGCCTTTTCTGCACATGCAGATGAGCTTGACCAATGGGTGGTTGAGTTAATGCAAAAAAGAAATATTCCAGGGCTACAACTCGCCGTCGTTCGAGATAATAAAGTAACTAAAGTTGCCAGCTACGGAGTTGCAAATATTGAAGATAATACCGCCGTTGATGGCAACACTTTATTTGCCATTAATTCTGCAACAAAAGCTTTTGTTGGTGTGGCGCTGATGCAGCTTGTTGAGCAAAAGAAATTAGATCTTAATGCGCCTATTGGCACTTATCTGCCAGAATTGCCAACTGAGTGGCACGCTATAACAACCAGAGAGTTAATGAGCCATACATCAGGCTTACCTGACATAATAAAAGGTGAAGTTGCTGATTTAATCTCAGATCAAGGACCCGATGATGCATGGCAACTAGTTCAAACCAAGCCATTAGAATTCGAAACAGGCACTCGCTTTAAATACAACCAAACAAATTACGTTATTATTGGTAAGTTAATTAACAAACTATCGGGGATGCCATTTCAGCAATTTATCGAAAAAAACCAATTACAGCAGGCTGAAATGAGCAGAACACTTGAAGCGGGCTTTAATAACCTCAACAATGCTGTAAAGCACTCAGCAAGACGATACGAAAATCAAGGCGATGAACTGTTCAACTCAAGAGAAGCCATTTTTTCTGAAATGTTACAAACCGCCGCAGGCATGGCATCAACAGCAGCAGAATTGGCAAATTGGCTAATCGCTTTACAAACAAATCAATTTATTAGTGAAGACAGTATACAGCAAATGTGGACTCCGACTCGCCTAAAAAGCGGTCACACTCAAGGCTTCAATCAACGTTTAAACGGCTACAGTCTTGGCTGGCCTGTTATGGACCGAGAAGAGCATCCTGCATTAGCCGCTGTGGGTGGTAACAGGGCTGGTATCTTTGTTTACCCAGAAGATAATATGTCAATTGTGATCTTAACCAACTTAATGGGTGCAATGCCATCGCAATTTGTAGATGAAATTGCTGGCTTTTATATTCCAGAAATGAAACAAGAGAATGGCTTTGGCCTGCCCAAAAATATAAAACGCTTATGGCAAGTTCTTGAAGTACAAGGCTACGAAAATGCAATTGTGGCTGCGGATCAATTAAGTAAAGAAAAGAAGATTCAATTTGCTGAAAACGATATTAACTTATGGGGTTATTCGCTTATCAACCAAGACAAACTCAATGAAGCATTAGCGGTTTTTAAGCTTAACACACACCTTTACCCTAATAGTTATAATACCTTTGATAGCCTAGCAGAAGCGTACTGGTATCTCGGTAACCTTAAACAAGCAATAGCCAACTATAACCAAGTACTCAAGCTTAAACCTGATAACGCACATGCTAAAAAGCAACTGGCTAAACTTGCAGAATTAACCCAGTAAACACTGCATTATAGTTTGTCCCACTTTTGATTTTATTAATCCCAAAAGTGGGAAAGCCCACCTAATCACAAAATTAAAAAACGATAAAAATCAATAAATTAAACCTTGGCACGTTACTCGCTTTTGTGTTGCTAAACTTACAACGCAATGAAATATAGCCAATGGATTTAGACAGCACTCTAAAACGTAAACCTCAGCAATCAAAAGCTAAAAAATGGCTTATTGGTGCAGCTATTAGCGTGTCAGCGCTTGGCGCTATAATGGTTTATCAATGGGCGACACCCACCGTGGTTTCTGCAAGCCAATTGCAAATAGCGACCGTAGAACAAGCCGATTTTGTAGTAAAAATACGTGGCTTTGGCCGTTTAAAACCGAAGTATCAACGCTATTTAACCAATACTGACACCGCAATGGTCGAAGCTATCCACGTTTACCCCGGCACTATTGTTAACAAAAACACGGTGATTTTAAGCCTAGTAAACCCTCAGCAAGCGCAGCGTTTATCGGTCGCTCGGCTAGAACTCGCTCGCCAAAAAGCCAGTGTTAATGAGCAAAAAATTAACCAGCAAAGTGAGCTACTTGAACGCCAAGCGAATCTCGCCATTTTAAAAAGTGAGCTACAAAGCGCAGAGCTTAGAGTCGATGCCGAAAGTAAACTGATCGAACAAGGAATTGTTTCAAGCCTAGATTATAAACGAAGCATGCTAAACGTTGCACAGCTTACAGAGCGCGTAAGTATCGAGCAGCAACGCCTCGCTCAGCTCAAAGAAATGCACTTACAACGTAGCAAAATACAGCAAGAGCTATTAAGCCAATTTGAGCTTAATTATCAAGTTGAGCAACATGCTTTTGATCAGCTGCAAATAACGGCAGGTATCGATGGCATGCTACAAGAATTGAATGTTGAACTTGGTCAGAACCTAGTGCCGGGCACCCGCCTTGCTGTGGTTGGCTCAAACAAAGCACTAAAAGCAGAGCTGAGTGTGAAGCAAGCTGATGCCGAAAAAGTGGCACTCAATATGGCAGCAAAAGTAAACACCTTTAGCCAAGCAAGCCACGGTGAAGTTGATGCCAAAGTTACCCGAATTGACCCTATCGTTACCGATGGTCGGGTTATTATTGAACTTGATTTACAAGGCACACTGCCTGCCAATGCCCGCCCAGATTTAAGCATTGAAGGTTATGTTGTTAGCAACATTATTCCCGATGCGTTAACCATTAACGTGCCGCAAAAAGCGCAAGCACACAGCGAAGCCACGCTATTTAAACTTAATCCAAATACCCAGTTAGCAACGCCAACTAATATCGAATTTGGTACACTCAGTGACAATCAAATTCAACTTTTGAGCGGTGCCACCGTGGGCGAACAGCTGATCATTTCTGACCTTTCTAAATGGCAGCATTTGGCAACAATAAAAATCGAACAGGACAGCTTATGAAAACCAACACGCTTATCTCATTAAACAAAATCGCCAAAGTTTATCGCGGCCAAAATGTTGAAACCTATGCATTAAAAGACATCAGCCTGAATATTAACCAGGGTGACTATATTTGCATTAGCGGCCCATCTGGCTGTGGTAAATCGACGTTGCTGTCATTACTAGGCTTACTAGATAGCCCAACTGCTGGCGACTATTTCATTAAAGAAGTCGACACAACAACCCTCGATATGGATCAGCAAGCTGAACTTAGAAACCTTCACATTGGTTTTATATTTCAGTCGTTTAACCTAATTGATGAATTATCGGTGTTTGACAACGTGGCACTGCCGCTCACTTACCGAGAGCCAGCCATGAGCCCGAGCGAAATAGAGCTTGCGGTAAAACAAGCCCTTGATGAAGTTGAAATGGGCCACCGTGCTCAGCATAAACCAAACCAATTATCTGGTGGTCAACAACAGCGTATTGCCATTGCCCGCGCATTGGCTGGCAAGCCAAGCATTTTATTGGTGGATGAGCCAACCGGTAACTTAGATTCAAAAAATGGTGATGCTGTCATGGACTTGCTCGATGAGCTAAATAAAAAAGGCACCACGATTTGTATGGTAACCCATGACTTACGTTATGCCGGGCGCGCTAAAACGCAACTTAAATTGTTAGATGGTGAAATTGTTTCCTACTCTGAAGCTCGCCAAGCACCTAGCAGCGACACTGCTGAGCAAGTTCTCGAAAGCGCCGAGGTGATGTAATGAAATTAACCAAAACACGCGCCCAATTAAGCTTAGCGTGGGCATCATTAATGAATGCACCGGGCTTTGTCACTGCGGTTATCGCAACGCTTGCTTTAACACTGGCCACCTTGTTTGTGGTGCTTAGCCTTGTTAACAGCTACTTTTTAAAGCCCCTTGATGTGTACGATGAAAGCCGCATGGTGGTGGTTGAGCAATCACTTACCTATGATGACTATGATGCTACTGGCTTTCAAAGCTATCAGTCGATGGTGCATTGGCTTAAGCATAATCAAAGCTTTGAACAAAGTATGATGATCAATGCAGGTGAGCAAATTTTTGCAAACCTTGATGGCGAACCGAAAGAGCCTGTGCTGTATGTTGGCGGCAACTATTTTGACTTATTAAACACGCCATTTTTAATGGGACAAGGTTTTGACCTTGGAGAAACGCTAGAAACTCCTGATGACCGGGTTGTTATATCTGCTAACTTCTGGCGCAAACATTACAACAGCGACCCGAACATTATTGGTAAAACACTCTCAGTCATGGCTGGTGAAACCGATTATGTTCACCGTATCGTCGGTGTTGTTGATGACTCATTCAGCCCACCTTACATGTTTAAAGCAAGTGATGTTGAAGTGTGGTTTCCATCCAGTGCTGACCGCCGTTTCTTTCACAATGACGATTGGCAAAGCCCATGGACAAACACGTTCAAAAACCTAAAACTAATTGCTGTTTTAAAGCCTGGGGTCACCATAGATCAAGTTAAAGTCGATTTAAAACAGCAAATTGATACGGTTAAATCAGAATGGCTAAACAACGGGGGGATCACCGATGTAAAACCTGAAGTAACCCCTTATCGTGACGTTGAGCTGGGTAATAACGATGACTTAAGCTTGATGATGTTAGCCGGTGCGGTAGGGCTACTGATTATTGCAGTACTTAATGTAAGCACTTTGTTCTTCTCACGCGCTCTTGCTCAACATAAAACCCTCGCCTTGCAGGCGGTGTTAGGTGCAAAACGCAGCACGCTATTTAAAAGTATCTTTTTACAATCACTGATTTTAATGACCTTATCGGTAAGCATTGCGCTGTTTTTATCGGTATGGGGCATACGTTTATTTAAAGTATTGGCAGAAGGGCGTTTACCACTGGTGAATAGCTTAGCCGTTGATACCACGTTAGTTATTGTTGCCATTATACTGTGTATTGCTCTTGCTTATATTTTCTCTGTAATTACAGCACGTTTGGTAAATTACAAAACCCTAAATACGCAAATGCAAAACAGTGGTAAGGGCGGTGTTTCGCAGGTATCTGGCCGCACAGTGCGTATTTTAATTGGCTCACAAATGTTTGTTGCCGCGCTGCTTGTAAGTTTTTCTGTGATGGTAGTCAGTAAAGCCATGGGCACGATTAACCGCCCACTCGGTAGTGATACCGAAAACCTGTATTTTGCTAACCTTTTCCAGCCAAATAATCAAATGTCATTGGCTGAGCGCTACGAACACATGCTGCAATACAAGCAGGTTTTGCTTGATAGCCAAGGCATTGATGATGTTGCCCTGGGTCACAGCCCTGTTTCGCAAAGACAAAACGCCAACACCTTGACTGATGTAAACGGTAAAAGCTCCGTTTTCTTCCCTAGTCAGTGGGTAGGGCCTGATTACTTTGCTTTAGTTAATACCAAAATTCTCGCCGGCCGCACCTTTACTGAACAAGCAATACGAGGTGAAACCAACGAGATACTGGTATCAGTCAGCGTGGCAGAGAACTTATTACCAGGCCAAGACTATAGAAATATTATCGGCAAGAGCTACCAAGGCTTAGAAGAAAAGATGTATGAAGTGGTGGGTGTAACCGAAGATTTTAATCACCCTAAATACTACGATGAATCGTTTGGTCGTCACATTTGGTGGCCTGCAACACCGTATAGCTACATGTTTACTATCAAAGCTTCTGAAGGCGTTAAGCTGACTAATAAACAAATACTTAATACGCTAAAAGAAAAGAACAGCGACTTAACCATGTGGCAGTTTAATGACCTGCAACAAGAGTACGACAATTTACTGTATATGAGCCGACTGACAGTGGTTCTGTGTAGTACCTTAGCGCTATTTACTCTATTATTAGCAGCAATCGGTATTTTTGGGGTACTGAGCTACAACCTGGGTCTACGCCGTTATGAGTTTGGTATTCGTATGGCATTAGGTGCGAAAAAAGCGCGCTTATTCAAGCTGATGAGTGTTGAAGCTATTATCCCTGTGCTCATTGGCTTTGCGGTTGCTCTCGCCGCGGTAATGGTGGGTTTTTACATGTTACAAGGACAGCTAATGTCATGGCTGATACTTGATGTAAGACTGCAATTACTCGCTTGGAGTATTACCTTATGTATTGCGCTATTCGCTTGCTTTAGACCTTTGGTTTTACTGCTTAAAGCAAAACCTATGGCCGCACTACGTAACGATTAACAGCACAAAATGGTGGCTTAAATTTAAGCCACCTCAACAGGATAATAAGAAAACATCATGGACAAAATCTTAGTCATAGACGATCAAGCTGATGTACGTCTGGCTGCTACTGTTGCATTACAACAACTGGGCTTACATTGCCTTGAGGCCGAAGGCCCTGAACATGCCCTTGAGTTATTAAAATCAGAGCACATTAGCCTGATTTTGCTCGATATGAACTACAAGCTCGACACCACCTCAGGTGAAGAAGGGTTACGCTTTTTAAAGCAACTAAATCAATTAGGATCGACCATACCTGTCATTGTGATGACCGCTTGGGCTAGCATTGATGTTGCCGTTAAAGCCATGCAATTAGGGGCTGTCGACTTTGTTGAAAAGCCATGGAATAACTTACGCTTAACCGCCGTTGTGCAACAACAACTCAAGCTCAAGCAAAGTAATCACGACAACGCGTGCTTAAAGGCGCTTACCAGTGACACACAAGCACATTACATAGCTAAATCAAAAATCATGCAACTGTTGCTTGCCAAAGCTGAGCGCGCAGCAAAAACCGATGCCAGCATTTTAATTACCGGCGAAAATGGTACAGGCAAAAGCTTATTAGCACATTATATTCATAAGCATTCTCTCAGATGTGATAAACGCTATGTAAGCGTGAATATTGGCGCTATTGCGCCAACGCTATTCGAAAGTGAATTATTTGGCCATAAAAAAGGCTCTTTTACTGATGCCAAAGAAGACCGCTTAGGGCGTTTTGAAATTGCCGAAGGCGGCACCTTATTTTTAGACGAAATTGCGACTTTAAGCCTTGAGCTGCAAAGTAAAATGCTCCGCGTGCTAGAAAGCAAAGAGTTTGAAGTGCTAGGCTCAAGCCAAACCAAAACCGCCGATGTTCGCATTATTTCTGCCACCAATAGTGAATTAGCTACGGCAATTGAGCAGGGTGAGTTCCGCCGTGACTTATTATTTAGACTCAATACCATTGAACTGCACATTCCACCGCTTCGCGACAGAAAAGACGACATCGCCCCCTTGGCAGAACACTTATTATTGGTGCATGGTAAAAAATACCAACGTGCAAATATGGCGCTAAGTCCTGATGCTCTAAACGCGCTAAAAAACTACAGCTGGCCTGGTAATATTCGTGAGCTAAGCCACTGCATTGAACGCGCGGTGATCATGAGCGATAACAACAATATTCAAGCCAATGACCTCATTTTAGATCAACCAAGTTGCGAGCAAACGAATAGTAATGCTGAACAAGCCTTGCCACTATTGCCCCTTGAAGAGCTTGAGAAACAAATGATTCAAAAAGCGCTGCTGCAATTTAATGGTAATGTTATCGCCGCAGGAGAATTTTTAGGATTAAGTAAATCGGCGATTTATCGTCGCATTGATAAACATCAGCTCGATTTAAAAGAAGTAGAACGCTAAATGAGTAGCAAGTTGTCGTTAGAGCAGCGTATTCGACGCTATTTTTTTATGGTTATAGCGGTGCTATTTACGCTTGGTATTGCCCTTTCGCTCAGCTTAAAACTAGATTGGTTTGCCAGTATTAGCCTATTATTGCCGTTTATCGGGATAAGCGCTTTTGCTTTAATTAAAAGCTACCGCGTGATCATCGATGTGATTGAACGCTTTGGTCTGCAACTAGATGCACTGGCAAATGACGAAAGTAATAGTTGGCATTTAGCGTCTTATCAAAGTGGACGAGTCGCAGCGCTTAAGCAAGATTTTGCCAAGCTCAGCAATAAAATAGCCAAAAATAAGCGCCATTATATGCAAACAGAAGAGTTTGTGTTTGAGTTTGCCAGCATGCTGGACTTACCCATCGTTATACTAGACCCCCATGGCTTGATTTACTTTAGTAATAAGGCGTTTAAAAACAGTATTATCCATCGCCAGATTGAAGGTAAATCGGCCAGCGACTTAGGCATTGCCCTGCATGGTGGCGAATGGCAACAAAACAACGACTCACTGTTTAAACAACGCTTTCAAATCTCATCGCAGACTTTTTGGCGGACCGGCAGAAACTTTGAATTACTGACCTTCTTTTCAATTGAGCAACAGCTTCGCGATAATGAACAACTTGTTTGGCAACGGTTAATTCGAGTGTTAAATCATGAAGTGCGTAACTCACTCACGCCGATTTATTCAATGAGTCAATCATTGCAAACCCTTAAGCGCCAAGGACAAATTAGCAGTCACGATGATCTCGCCCAAGATATGCTGCAAGTTATAGAAAAACGCGCTCAGCACTTGCTTGATTTTGTAGCCAGTTACAGTGCGTTTGCCAAGCTACCCCCCGCACAAAAACAGACAATCAGTAGCGAGCAACTAAACACACGTTTAAGCGCTATATTTCCTGAACTAGTGATAAATAGCAGTGAAGAATTATATGTTGATGCCGACTTAGGCCAGCTAGAACAAGCATTGATCAACCTGATAAAAAATGCCTTTGAAGCAGGCAGCAATTCAGCCCCTAGCCTCACTTGGTCAAGGCAAGGTGATAGCTTAAATATTGCAATTAGCGACCAAGGTTGTGGTATTCAAAACCCTGATAACTTGTTCGTGCCATTTTACTCAACCAAAGCAAATGGCACAGGTATAGGGCTTGTGATCACCCGAGAACTTGTGCGCAACCAAGGTTTTGAGTTATCGATAAACTCAAAACCCCAGCAAGGCACAGAAGCTAACATCACCGTACCTACTTAAGCAACGAAAAAGGTTAGTACTTTAAACAAAAACAACAGATTGTTGCGCTTATAAAAAAACCACGCTATGTTTATTTTTTAAACTACGGAAGGTCATAAAAATGAAAAACGCCATAAAACCCATCGTATTAGCAACATCACTTATTCTAGTTACAGCCTGTAATTCAACGGCCCCTATTAATAAAACAGCAACGACAGCTATTAACCAAGAAAAATTTAGCCAATTTCATCAGTACGATGAAAAATCTAATATCACCCTTGAGTACACTGACTACGGACAAATATTAAATGCCTCAGTGATTGATTTAGGTATGTCAGACCGCTATCGCATTTCAAATAATACGAGCAAAATAGGCACGCGGTTGTCGTCGAACCCAAAACCGTCGACTGCAACAGAAGCAAACCGCTTTTATTATGATTCGTACAAAAAGAATCCTCAGATGAAGCAAGACTTGCAAATAGTGCAAGAAAATATGGCCGACCTGCCAAACAAAATTAATTTAAGTAACTTACCAAAATCAGAGTTACTCGCTTACTGGCTCAACCTCTATAACGTGACGGTACTCAATGAATTAGTGCAGCAGTACCCTGTTAAAAACCTGACCAAGTTATTAAACGAAGAACCAAATTTTTTTGATAAGCCACGCTTTAACTTTAATGGTAACCAGTATTCATTAAACGATATTGAGTACAACATTGTTGCACCGCTATTTAACAATGACCCGCTATTAATATATGGCTACTACCGTGGCTACATTGGCAGCCCAAACTTGCTTGACCACCCATATACAGCAAAAAATGTGTTTACCGCCCTGACCACCAATGCAGTGCAATTTGTAAATTCAAACCGCGGTAGTGTGATAGGTAACCATAGCACTCGTGTTTCTTCTTTATACCTTGAAAAGAAAAACTATTTTCCTAACTTTGAAGAAGATTTAGCTGACCACCTTCAATCGTTAGTAATTCAAGAGCCAGATAAAGACCAAGTTGTGCAAAACCTCTCTTTTAGTATCGATAACTACGATATTACCGACATTCTAGGTAGCGATGTTGAATATGGTGGAGGTAACGCGACTGTCGCCGATCCGAGTATAGTAGCAGAGGGCTTCGATACTAATTTTGTTACTTATGGTGAAAACTTAACCAAAGAAGTCGGCCATGTAAGCCCGTTACGCCGCGAGATTTTGCAAAAAATCACGCAAAAATACTATGAAGCAAATACTCGCGTTGAAATAAAAGACTTACCAACTAAAGAGTCTGAAGATAAATAATATAAAGCTAAAGCGGCTCGCTATGAGCCGCTTTAATCCCCCTGAAATACCCAACTAAAACACTTAGCAAAACCGCAATAGCCAACTTTAAGTCTTGTTTTTTCTGTGTTAATTACCTGGATATTGCCAATTTAAAGTAAAAGTAATATGTTTATTTTCTGTACTAAGGAAGGTGGTAAAAATGAAAAGCGCTATAAAGACCATCGCATTAACAACATCACTAATTTTAGTTACGGCCTGTAATTCAACGGCTCCTATTAATAAAACAGCCATCACAGCAATTAACCAAGAAAAATTTAGCCAATTTCATCAGTATGATGCAAACTCAAACATTACTCTTGATTACGCTGGCTATGGGCAAATATTAAGTGCTTCGGTCATTGATTTAGGCATGTCTGACCGCTACCGCATCACCTCACACACCACGACGATTGGTACACATTTATCATCCAACCCTAAACCTTCAACAGCAACAGAAGCAAACCGCTTTTATTATGATTCATATAAAGACAATCCTAAAATGAGGCAAGCCTTGCAGGTCATACAAAAAAATATGGCCGACCTGCCAAATAAGATTAACTTGAGTAACTTGCCAAAGTCTGAACTGCTAGCTTACTGGTTCAATCTTTATAACGTGACGGTACTCAATGAGTTAGTCCAGCAGTACCCAGTAAAAAACTTATCTAAGCTAATAAACGAAGAGCCAAGTTTTTTTGATAAGCCACGCTTTAACTTTAACGGTAACCAGTATTCATTAAACGATATAGAGTACAACATTGTTGCACCGCTATTTAACAATGACCCGCTATTAATATATGGCTATTACCGTGGTTATATTGGTAGCCCAAATTTACTTAACTACCCATATACAGCGAAAAATGTATTTACCGCCCTGACTAACAATGCAGTGCAATTTGTAAATTCAAATCGAGGCAGTGTTATTGATACTCATAGCACACGTGTTTCTTCGTTATACCTTGAAAAGAAAAACTATTTCCCTAACTTTGAAGAAGACTTAGCTGACCATCTTCAATCATTAGTTATTCAAGAACCAGATAAAGACCAAGTTGTGCAAAACCTCTCTTTTAGTATCGATAATTACGATATTACCGATATTTTAGGTACCGATGTTGCTTATGGTGGAGGTAATGCAGTTGTTGTCGATCCTAGTATTGTGGCACTGGGCTGGGATAAAACATTTACGACCTATGGTAACCACTTAACTAAAGCTGGCACCGTAAGCACATTACGCCGCGAGATTTTGAAAAAAATCACGCAAAAATACTATGAAGTAAATAGTCGCGTTGAAATAAAAGACTTACCAGCTAAAGAGTCTGAAGATAAATAATATAACCCTAAAGCGGCTCGCCATGGGCCGCTTAGACTCACCTCTTCCTACGAGACCTACCTATAAATATTTAATTTTTATTTGGCTCATGCCGTGAAATTCAGTAATTTGTCATATAAAACTAAACGTAATTAGAAAACAACAATGAAATGGATGCACTTACAACTTAAGGTACTGGCTGTTTTTTTATTCTTTGTGAGCTGCTTTGCAGCCGCTGAAGATTATCAGGTTGCACCTGCAGCTAACTGGGTAAAACAACATAAGTTACTAACCCCTGAGATTCCTCGAGACCAAATAAAAGACGGGACTTTCTACCTGATGCTCGACACTCAGCTTCAGGTATCTGAACAAGCCCCACAGCAACGCTTTAATCGCACTGTAATGCAGGCAGTCAATCAGTCGGGGGTTGATTATATTAGCCAGCTAAATATTGATTTTGACCCAAACTATCAATCTCTTACGCTCAATAGTTTAGGCATTATTCGTGACGGCCAATATATAGATAAACTAAATAGTGCCGAGCTTCAGGTGTTACAGCGCGAGACCGACTTAGCAAGTCGTATATACAATGGCACCTTAAGCCTAAATGTCATTATTGATGATATGCGGGTCATGGATATTTTAGATTACAGCTATACGGTTTCGGGCAGTAACCCGGTTTATCAGCACTTCAGCACCATGCGTACACTTAATTGGTCTGTGCCGATAGTGCAGCAATTTATGCGGGTAAAGTGGCAAAAGCCTACGCCCTTATATATCAACTTTATGAATGGCGAGTCGCCAGTTGCTAAAACCAAGCTAGATACGGGTTTTGACTACCAAATTAGCCAACACAATGAGCCGACCCTTAGCTCTGCAAGCGAAGTACCGCATTGGTATTCGCCTTACAAGGAAGTGTATTTTTCTGAAGTAAATAATTGGCAAGAGGTAGTCAATTGGTCGTTACCTTTGTACCAATCAGCCATCGAAGTAAGCCCTACTATTGAAACAATTGCCCGTCAAATTAAGTTTCAACATGCCGATTTAGAGTCTCAAATTGTGGCTGCCCTGCGCTTTAGCCAAGACGAAGTACGTTATTTGGGCCTAGAAATGGGCACCAACTCGCATCAGCCTACTCCTGCATCAGAAACCTTGGCACTGCGCTATGGCGACTGTAAAGACAAAACCGTCTTGCTCATTTCTTTACTTAAAGCGCTCGGCGTAGAGGCTCATCCAGCTTTAGTTAACACCGAAGACAGAAAACGTACTGCCAGCTTACCGGTCTCTCCTAGCTTGTTTGACCATGTCATTGTCACCTTAGAGCACCAAAGCAAGCGCTATTGGCTTGATCCGACCATTTCGTACCAGCGCGGCGATTTAGCACATTTAGCTCAACCGAACTACGATGTCGCGTTAATCATAAAGCAAGGTGAGACAGGCTTTACAGATATGTTCACAGAGCCTGCCCTAAAACGCATACAGGTTTTTGATAGTTATCAGATCCCAGAAGGTATTGATGAGCCAGTTAGTTTCTCAACTCAATATAAATACGGCGACTTTGAAGCAATTAACCGCCGCAGCTCAATCGCTGAAAACAGCTTAAAAAGCATAGAAGATGATTACCGCGAATATTATCAAGATACCTACAAAGGCTTAAAAACAGCCAAACCTATGCTGGTTGAATCTCCAGAAGACACCGGTCAGCTAATTACCAATGAGTACTATACTATTGATAACTTTTGGCGACCTAAGGGTAATGATTTTCAAAACGACTTTTACGCCAGTGAAATTCAAAACTCAGTTTATAAGCCGGAACAGCGAGAACGTAACAATGCACCAATATGGTTTCGTTACCCAAATAATATCGAAACAACCATAAAGGTTACGTTTACGGATACTAATTGGCAGTTTAATGATGAGCAGGTCACAGTCGACAACCCATTTTTTCATCTCGAAAAACGCGTGACATTTAAAGACTCGGTGTTGACCTTATACTTTGATTACAGTGCGAAACAAGATCATATTCCAGCCGATCAAATAGACCTTTACCTAAGCGAGCGTAAAAAACTCAATAACGCGACCCATTACGGCATCATTAAATACGGCACAAATAGCGCCACAACCACACCAGCGGATGACGAAACCAACTGGTATAGCGTTTTTATTTTAAGTTACTTGGCGGCAATCATCTTTTTCATCGCGGCTTGGCGTATAGAAGCAAGTAACCGCCCAGTTTTTGCTGAGCAACAGTTCTACCCTGTCAGTAACAGTAAGTTTGTTATTTACAGCTTATTGAGCTTAGGAATATTCATTCACTACTGGAGCTATCGCAACTGGAAAGCAATAAAAGAGCAACAACAAAGCCATATTATGCCGATTGCCCGAGGGATATTTGCACCACTGTTTTTTATTCCGTTGTTACTTGAACTTTGCAAGCACAGCGAACAAACCTTTGGCAAAAATAAGATCATGCCCGTCGCGGTTGGGTTCGTGTTATGGCTGGCGATTATCATTTCTGAAATCGTAAGCTATAACTGGGAATATGGTAGTTGGCTGTTTTTAGTTATACCTATTCTATGGTTGCCACTGGTTAATTACATTCAAAACCTCAAGCAACCACAGCAGGCTCTTGAGTACCACTCTCAGTGGCGAGCGAGGCAGGTTATCATTTCGATATTCATGTTGCCTTGGTTATTTTATGGCTTAATTTATGAGCTATATTTGTTGCCAAGCTCAACCATAGTAACCGGTGACAAGCTTTGGTCTTATCAAGTTAACTTTTTAAAAAGAAAAGAAATTATTCCTGCTAACGAGAATGTACATTATTTTTATAGTGACGCATTTTTCGATTTTAAAACTGATGGAAACGGCATCACAGAAAACACCATTTTTAGTTACTGGGAAAATGAGCAAGGTGTGCTCGAAAAAGATCAACGCCGCTTTAGTGACATTAAAGAGATCAACGTTGATTATGCTAAAAGCGCCCTACTAACCTCTACGCTAACGGTCATTGACCACAATGGCGATGAAATGCTGTTATTTTTGAGCCATGAAGATGACTTAGATAAGAAGTTTGTCGCTGAGGTAGAGCGCTTAATTAAAGCTAATACCCCAGCAACTGAGCAAAACGCAGATTAAGTCAGTCGCTTAATCATGCGTTTTAAAGCGGGCGCTTTCAGAGGCTTATAAAGCAATGGATAGCCCGCATCTAGCACTAACTCGCGTATTCCTTCGTCATGATTCGCGGTATTCACTATGGCAGGTAAGCGTGTTAGTGCAGCTTGCTCAATCACTTCAAGGCCCGTTACCCCATCATCAAGCTGATAATCAATAATCAACAATTGCGGCAGGGCTTGGCTTGCCTTTAACTGCTCAAGCTCCGCTAAGTTAGTGGCCGTTGATATTTCGCAGCCCCAATTTTCGAGTAACTGCTTTAATGCCTCTAATACGTTTCGGTCGTTATCAAGCAGCCAAATGCGCAATTGCCCCAGCTCTGTTTCTTGTGATGCCTCTGCCCCTTTCGCTTGCGCTGGCGCAGCGCTCACTCTACAAGGCAGAGTGAGGGTAAATTGCGTGCCTTTACCAAGCTCAGATCCCATCACTAAGGGGATTTTAAGTAAGTCACATATACGTTTAGTGATTGCCAGCCCTAAGCCTAAACCCTCGGCGCTTGGTTTTGCGCCAAGCTGTTTAAACTCTTGGAAAATAGTTTGTTGATCGCTCGATGCAATACCGATCCCTGTGTCTTCAACAATAAAGGATACATGGTCGTCGTCGTACTGCATTTTTAAGCGCACTTCACCTTGCTCGGTATAACGAATCGCATTACTCAAAAGGTTACGCAGCACTCGTCGCAGCAGCGCTTTGTCGGTATGCAAGCGCACATCGCAGGTTTCAATAATAAACTTTAAGCCTTTTTCGCGGGCAAGGGCTTCGTAGTCATTACGCAGCGGCTCAACCAACGAGCTGGCAGCAAACTCACTCATTTGTACTTTAAACGAGCCGGAATCGAGCTTAGTTAACTCTAAAATACTCGATAACAACTCTTCGGCACTGCCCAGTGAATTCTTAATATTCATCGCCAGCTCTTTAAGTTCAGTATCTTGGGCTTTTTCATTCATTAAAGAACAAAACAAGCTCGCAGCATTGAAAGGTTGCAGTAAATCATGGCTGGCAGCGGCAAAAAAGCGCGTTTTACTGACCGTTGCTTGCTCCGCCACTTGCTTTGCCATCGACAACTCTTGGTTTGCTTGGGTCAGAGCTAAGGTGCGTGCCGCTACTTTTTCTTCAAGGCTAACATTTGCTTCGGTTAACGCTTTTTGTTGTTTTACGAACTCGGTGATGTCGGTATAGGTTGTTACAAAGCCGCCACCAGGCAGTGGGTTACCTTGCATTTCAAACACACGCCCATCATTGTGCGAGCGCTGATATTTATAAGCACTACCTTGGCGTAAATAAGCTAAGCGTTTTTCGACTTCGCTGGTCATGCTCTCACCGCTAAATAAGCCGCGCTCGGCATTAAATCGAATAATATCAGCTACTGGGCGGCCAATGTATAAAGCATCGTCAGGATAAGCGAACATGCTTTTATAACCCTGGTTCCAAGCAACAAGACGCAGCTCACTATCAACCACACTAATCCCTTGTTGAATATTTTCGATTGTTGACTGCAATAAATCACGATTAAACTTAAGTACTTGGCTCGCTTCATCAACAAATTCAGCAACCTGCTCTAAAGGCTGACGCTGCTCATTTTTAGCCACATCTAAAATAAGCCGTGCTGATGCTCCCCCAATCACCGCTGACATCTCGCGCTCAACTAATAGCTCTAACTCAACATTGGCAGGACGCTTCCACTTACTTTTATCATCCGGAAAGTAATGATTTACCAAAGACTGTGCAGCTTCTTTTTCGGCAAATCGCTGCATTAGCGCGCCTAAGTCATGGTAACTCAAAGGCTGTAGATGATTACTCACTCGAGAATCACTAAGCTGAGAAACAAACTTATTGCTCTGCAAACGCTCAGCCAAAGTTGCACGACTAAATAACGGCACTAGGAAATACACTAAACAGTTCGCACCTAACGATAACAGTAGCGCCTGGCTGATGCTTTCCATACCTAAAGAGAATAAATCAATAGGTGCTAACCAGCTTATTCCCCAAGGTCCATTCTCAAGCCATAAGCTATCGCTACCTAAACCTCCAGCGATATTCGGCAGTAAAAGTGTGTAACCCCAAATAATAAAGCCGCTCAAAATCCCCAGTTGCGCACCACGACACGATGCTTGTCGCCACCATAAGCCAATGATCATGGCCGGTGAAAATTGCGCGACTAAGGTAAACGACATCAAACCCACATTTGCAAGGGTTGTGCTTTCACCCAGCACTCGGTGAGTAAAATAACTAAGCAATAAAATCAATACGATAACGATTTTACGCGCATGTAATAGGTTGTTTTTATCAAGCCCGCGGCTACTCGATGTAAGTTGAGAGCGGCGTAAAATAAACTGGTTAATAAAGTCATTGGTGATCATCACTGAAAGCACAATTGATGACACTATCACCATACTGGTTGCCGCTGAAAAGCCACCTAAAAAGGCTAATAACGCCACAAAGGCATCATCAGCTGCCATAGGTAAAGCTAATACAAAGGTGTCGTAACCGACTTCTTGGCCTTGAAAGTAAATTAATCCGGCGTATGCAATCGGTAGAATAAACAGATTAATGAGTAATAGATAAATCGGAAATAGCCAACGTGCCGAGGCCAGTTCTTTATCGTTATTTTTTTCGATAAAGCTCATGTGGAATTGTCTTGGCAAACATAAGGTCGCCAAAATACCGAGTAAAGTATGGGCAACATACACATAGGTTGGACTTTGCGTGGCAGCCACTTGCTGATCAATATTTAGATCTCGGGCTTTTTCAAACAGTGCTACAGGACTGTCGAACAAAGCAAAACAAACATACAAACCCACCGCTAAAAACGCCAATAACTTAACCACTGACTCAAAAGCAATACTGGCTATCAGGCCTGGGTTATGCTCACTGGGTTTTAAGCGCCGAGCACCGAACAAAATAGCAAAAAGTGCCAACACGATGGTGATATAAAAAGTACTATCGGCCCACACTTCGTGGCTTTGCATCATTGAGCGGTTAGTTAGTAAATTAATACTTTGTGCAGTTGCACTTAGCTGTAAAGAGATATAGGGCACAATCGCAATCACTGAAATAAGTGAAATTAGCCCAGATAAGCTAGACGACTGACCATATCGCGTAGCGATAAAATCAGCCATCGAGGTTATTTTTTGTTGCCTACAAATATGCGCTATACGGCAATACACTTGCCAACCAAAAATAAATAGCAAAATGGTGCCGGCATAGGTCGGTGCCAACCACCAGCCGTTATACGCAGCTTGTGCGGTAGTACCAAAAAACGCCCATGAAGTGCAATACACCCCAAGAGACAAACCATAGGTTAACCCTTTGAAGGGTAATACTTTTCTTTTATCAGCCCACCCAGCAACCGCAAATAAAATTGCCAGATACACAATTGCAAGAAGGCTTATTGACCAAATTGAGAACATCGTATGTGATTATTTTAATTGTTATAGCCCCCAGCATAGTTTTTATTGCTAGTAATTTACAGCCTAACTTTAGTGCTAATGCACTGTATTACAGAAGGTTAAAAAACAGATACAAAGAAATGAGAATTATTTTTAATTGAGTATTGACAGATATTCAAATCTAATTGATAATCAATATCAACAAGACAACGAAGTACTTGTTCGGAATAAACTGATTTGTTTCTCGACCCTGAAACACGTGTGGCCCACGATAAAGCTAAGATCGCCTGTTGCTAATCGCAACGCCCCTTGATGTTGGCAACAGGTGGTCGCCCTACTATTTTACTTGCTACATTGCTCATATCGGTGACGGTAGATATGAAACTAAAAAAGCCCTTATAGGGCTTTTTTTATGTCTAAAACAAAACGACGAGTTATTAACGGCGGTTTTTACGCGCACGCGCTCGGCGTTGCTTTTTTTCTTCTTCTTTAGCTGCTTTTTTAGCCTCAGCAGCAGCGCGAAGCTGAGCAACCATTTGCTCTTCTTCTTCTCGCATAGCCGGGGTTTCCATGGTAATACGGCCAATAATGCCATCGCGTAATTCATTAATAAGAATTTCAGACATTTTGTAAGTATCGATTTGATTACCACCGCGGATACAGCCACGCTTTTTACCTGCCATTTCAACAAACTCCCAGTCAGACTCTGGTAGCTCATCAATTTTATAACGGCTTTTTAAAAGCTCTGGGTATGCATGCAATAAATATTCAGCGGTGTAACTTGCCACTTCTTCATAATCGATAGCGGTATCACGAATTGCACCGGTTGCACCTAAACGATAACCTGAGTTTTCGTTCTCTACTTTCGGCCATAACATACCCGGCGTGTCGTAAAGCATAATACCATCGTCAAGCTTAATACGTTGCTGCGCTTTTGTTACCGCAGGCTCATTGCCTGTTTTTGCCACAATACGGCCAGCTAAAGTATTAATAAGTGTTGATTTACCAACATTTGGAATACCCATGATCATGGCTTTAATTTGTTTATCGGCACCCACTTTATGAGGCACTAATTTTTTACAAAGCTCATTAATACGGTGCACTTCACCTGCTTTATCATTACCAAAATCAATCGCTTTCACACCACTTTGCTGCTCAAAGTAGTCTTTCCAAGCTTGCGTTAACTTAGGATCAGCCAAGTCCGCCTTATTCATGATTTTGATCACCGGCTTATCGCCACGCAGCGCAGTAACCATTGGGTTTTCACTACTATAAGGAATACGGGCATCAAGTACCTCAATGATCACATCCATCTGTGGCATGATTTCTTTAATTTCGTTGCGGGCTTTGTTCATGTGACCCGGGAACCACTGTATTCCTGCTCTACTCATTAGATTATTAAGCTCTTTATTTTAAAGGCTAACGCCATGGGGATTTTGCTGATAGGTATAGTTTACTACATCAAGCAGGATTGTTTAAAAATAAAATCACGCCTTCCATCACCACGAAAGACGAGCGACTACATGCGCTGTATCTGCATGCAGTGAGAATGACCAACCATTGCGCTCACATAAGCGTTGCACAATACCTAAACCTAAGCCATAGCCGTGAGAAGCTGTTTCAGTCGCCGTATGCTGGGCATCACCGCCACTGAACTGATTGGTGATTAATAATTCATGCTCTTTAATCAAAATTGCAATCGGTACCTGTCCTGCAAGGGTATGCTCAAACGCATTTCGCACCAGGTTATTAACCGCAATAGAAAATGCCTGTGCATGCCCATAAATTATGGGGTTGGCAAGCTCATCAAGTTCAACACCAACGAGTTTACCGTTTAACAAATAGCGTTGCTGCTCTACTGCTTTTCTTACCAGTGGCATTACTAAAAACTGCTCATCATACAAGCCATCATCAGTTTCACGAGCAAGACACAAAAACATTTCGATCATTTTATTTATGTCGTATGTTGCCCGCCTTACACGATCTATCACCTTCATATCGGCAGGAGTCAATTGGCTTTGCTCTAAAAGCTCTAGGGCGCCGGTAATGACTGTCACTGGCGTGCGCAATTCATGGCTTGCTGAGTCTGTAAAATAGCGTTCTCTTGCTATGAATGCACTAACTCGCTCAAAAGCCTGCTCTATTGTAATTGCGAGCATGCCAACTTCATCATTTGTATATCGGTTAGCATCTATACGCTTGTAATCTTCGTTTGATAATTGCTCAGGATCAATGTCGGCCACAGCTTTAGCAAGTTGAGTTACGGGAGCCAAAGCTCGACGCATCACAACAATTCCAAGCCCAAAGCCTAGTAACCCCAATGTTCCTACAAGGCTGCTAATAATGAATAATAACCACCAATCCTCTGACGAAGAAGCCTCAATCTGCGCGACATCAAACACTACAAACCCATGTGACTGCTCATTACCTGTATCAATAACGGCAACATGTAATTCTTCGCTATCAAATTCATACAACCCAACTGCTGGATTTGTTTGCGCCCACGTTTGAAGTGATTGAGGTAAGTTATCTACTTTATCGTACGCCTTAAGATTTGTAGTAATGGCAGGGTAGTTATCTGATGCAACTTGCAATTGCTGGGTTAGCACTCGATCTTCACTCAATCTTATTGCAGCAAAGAAAGCAAAACCCCATGCAATACTCAGCACAGCCACACACATTGCAAATGCGATAGCGACACGTTTGTGCAAACTATGCCGATACATTATTGGAAGTCCTTTGCAATTCGATAGCCGATACGGTGCACAGTATGAATCAATGGCGTATCAAATGGTTTATCAATTGCCTGTCTTAACTTGTACATGTGCGAACGAAGCGCATCACCATCAGGAGGCTCATCTGCCCATAATAAAGTTTCGAGACTATCGCGTGTAACAACAGAAGGAGATACCTCCATTAACCGCTGCAATAACTTCATACTTGCAGGATTAAGCTCAATAAGCTGGCCAGCACGATATACTTGCAAGGTGGACTTATTCATCGTTAGATCAGACACAGTCAATACTTTGTTGGTATTGCCGTGACTCCGCTTATAAAGAGCTTGCAGGCGCACATGTAATTCTTGCAATGCGAATGGCTTTACCAAATAATCGTCGGCTCCTACTGCAAATCCTCTCAGTTTATCATCAAGCGTGTCTCTCGCAGTGAGCATAAGTACAGGTGTTTCAACGTCAGCTTCAGCTCGCAACTTTTGACAAAAGTGTAAGCCATCCATCCCTGGAAGCATTAGGTCTAAAACAATGACATCAAACTTGTTGTTCATCGCTAGTTGCATTGCACTTATACCGTCATAAGCAAAGTCCAAGAGATAACTGTGCCTTTCTAGATACGCAGCAATATTCGCACTAATGTCACGGTTATCTTCAACAATCAAAGCTCTGATCGGCTCAGTATTCAAAGCATCTAGCATTTTTATTCCTTACCAAGCGTAATCAAATCGCAACCCGATCAGCGGTTCAGCTTCGCTATCGTCAACGACTTCAATTCCTCGGCGGTAATCAAAATCAGTGTCATCAGCTGATGAAGCTGCCGTGACATTTATAACATCAAGAAAGGCGGTAACATCAATAGGACCAAAGGCACGTCGGTAATCTACACGAACATTCAATGAGCCTGATCCTTCTTTGCGGCCAACATTACGCTCTATAATTTCCTTAGAGTAACGTAAAGGCTGTCCTGGCCCCAAAACATCTTCATGTACAATAAATATGTCATCTGGTCTGCCAGAAAGGTATTTATATCGTCCAGCAAGCTTCCAACGGTCACTTATCTCCCATGTCAGCCCTAACGTGGCAACATGTTCACGGCTAAATTCAGCAGCTACGTCACCAAAACCATCCTTTCGGTCTACGACCGCATCATTGTAAGAATAGGTTGCACTGGCGTAAAGACCTTCGAAAATAGTAGCATTAAGCACAAAATCAGCACCATATGAAGTACCATCACCATCATTTGCATAAGTTCCACTGGTACGGTCTAGGTCAACCACTAAGTTGCTAAGCTGCTGATAATAAACTTCCGTTAGTAATGACCAGTTGGCATTAGGGAAATATTTAAAGCCAAAACTCGTATGGGTTATTTTTTCAGTTTTAAGATTATTAGTCTCGTTAGCCGCGAGTTCTAAATATCGCGGTGACTGATGAAATAACCCCGCCGTTGCAAAATACCTTACCTTTTGACTTGGCATCCAGTTAATGCTGAATCGAGGTGATATAAAACTTTCATCAGCAAACCCATCTCGTTCAAATCGTAAACCTGTACCAAAATCCCAATCACCCATTTCAAAAATTTGTTCTATATAGCCTGCATAGTTTACTTCTTTCAAAGACGTGACTGAATTAAGGCTTTCAGGTGTTAGTACAATAAACTTTTGCTGTGAGTCAGGTCTATAATCGTCACTATCATAAACAAACCGATTCCATTCACCATCTAAAAATGTGCTGTAATCTAGTTCAATTTGCGTAATTCGGGCACCGACGCGCAACATCCCTAATTGATTTTCTACCTCAAAATCACTTCTCCAACCAATTTCTGTTTCACCTTCAGATATAGTAATAATGTCTTCTCGACTAGGGTATTCAGAAGCTGGCGTTCCCTCGGGCACAAGATCTGGATAAGCCTCACCTTCAGAGCTCAATTTATCACTTTTTCGGTAGTAAACTTTATTAGTCAAAACAGCGGTTTCACCAAGCAACGTGGTCAATGTTAAACCATACAGGTCACTATCTTGCTCGGCATTTTGCAATGCAGTATCTTCAAAATTAGGTGATTCAGAAACATGCTCAACGCCACGAGTATATTTCTCATGCGTATCCATGAGTAACACTTCAAAAGTGTTATTTTGATTAATGGGTATCACTGATTTAAAAATAATATCCCTTAAAACAGGTTCACCAATATCTAGCTCTTCGATAGTTTCAAACAAGGCACCAAAATCTAGCCGCCTTGCAGAAAAAAGCATAGTTGCTTCATCAGTGATATTTATAGGGCCGTCATAACCAACTTCATAACCAGCAAGGTCGTAGCGAAAACTTGCAGATGGGCTAGGGTTACCATCGGCCACTTCTAGCTTCAGCAAAGATCCTGCACGACCACCATAAGCTGCTTGCCACCCGCCGGGGGAAAATTCTGCTCCATTTATTACATTTGGGGCAAATATAGAAAAGCGACCACCGCCTCCTACATCTTCCTCTTCACCTAACGTCGCATCAAAGTGAATAGCTTTATCAAAAGGAAAATCATCAACAAAGAGTAAATTATCTCTTGGGCCTCGACCACGCACACTAAAACTTGCAAATTCACTGTCAGATGCGACACCTGGCAATCCATCTAGAGAAAGTAGTGGATCTGCACCTCCTCCCACGGCACTTCGCAGAGATTCTCTGTCGAGATAGGTGCTAGAACCTGAAGTAAATGTATCAGCTTGTTGGGCTCTTACTTCAACTACCTCTATGGCTTGTTCTCTAAGGTCAAATTCAACCTTCGTATTTTTTCGTGTTACAACGCGAATACTTGGTTCGTATAAAGCCGCAAAACCACTTTTTGTAATCTTTATTGAGTAAAGGCCCGGATCGAGTTGTTCAACAACAATACGCCCTTGTAGATCAGTTTGTAAGGTTTGTATTGCAGAGGTTTCTCGTTTCTTAAGTATGACTTGTGCGTTTGGAAGTGGTCGATCTGTAGTCTGATTTTTGACAATAACCGTTATTGCCCCCGGCTCTTCTACTGCGTAGGAGTAAAATGCCAAACTACTCAACAATAGCCATGCAAGTGACCAGAGTATCTGTCTAAATTGTTCTCTCATAATTGCGTCCCTCTTGGCATCAACCATGATCTTGATTTCAATAACTTGCACATACTTTCATCCTCCCAAATAGCCCTAATTATTGAATTCGAGTTAATCAACTTTAGACGTTAGCAAAGTAAATGTGACTAAAATGTCACCGAAGTAATTTAGGTTTACGAATACCGCTTGTGATAATAAATAAGGATTAACCTAGAGTTTCGCTGGAGATATTTAAGTGTCGGTAAGATTAATTGCGCTATAATGACGCAAATTTTTTCAAGTAAGCAATTATGGCTCTTAAATCAACCATTATTAAAGCGCAATTATCGCTAAGCGATATGGACCGCCACATTTATCAAGATTTCAATTTAACACTGGCACAACACCCATCAGAAACCGAACAACGCTTGATGATCCGCTTGTTAGCTTTTGCACTTAATGCTCGTGAAGGCTTAGAGTTTACGAAAGGCTTATGCGCAGATGACGAGCCTGAGCTTTGGCACATTAACTACAGCGAAGAAATTGAATTATGGATTGAGCTTGGACTACCTGACGAAAAGCGCTTGAAAAAAGCCTGCAATAAAGCCAAGCAAGTTGTTTTGTATACTTACGGTGAAAATAACCAAGCAATTTGGTGGCAAAAACATCAGCCTAAGTTGTATGATTTTAAAAACTTGAGTATTTTTAGTCTCGATTATGCTGCTACTCAGGCATTAGCAGAGTTAGCCGATCGCAATATTAAGCTCACCATCACAGTTCAAGATGGCGAAGTATGGGTTAGCTCAGATACAGCAAATATCGAAATTAAACCGCAACAGTTAATGTAAGGAATGCGATGGCAATTAGGCAGGTTGTAGTATTACACGGACTTTATATGTCGGGCTTTGTGATGCGTCCACTGTGCGCGCGCCTTGAAAAGTCAGGTTTAAAAATACTCAATTTGACCTATAACACGCTCTCTCCCGATAGAGCGGCAATTTTCGATAAGATTGATCGCTTTATCGGTGGTAAGCCGACCGCCTTAGTTTGTCATTCTATGGGCGGCTTGGTTGCTCGCGCTTACTTAGAGGCCAATTCTCTTCAAAGTCGCCATGTCGAAAAGGTGATCACCTTAGGCACCCCGCATAAAGGCAGTCATATTGCTAAGCAAATGCAGCAAAAGGGCTTTGAAATGCTGTTAAAAAACAGTGTGGAATTTTTATTATCAGAGAATGGGGATTGGCCGTTTGATGCCAAGCTTTATAGTATTGCAGGCGATTTACCAATAGGTCTAATGCCGCTTATTGCCAAAGGTAGTATCTCTGATGGTACGGTGTTGATGGATGAAACCAAACTCAATGGCATGGCAGAACACAAGGTGTTTCATTTAAGTCACACCAGTATGATCTACTCACGCCAAGTGATGGATTACATTATTAAGCTTATAAATCAAAGTGAGTGATACTTTAATCTTCAGCACTTGCAGCCACTTTATATGAGATTAAAACGATGATCCCTAAGATCAGTGGCACAGGTGCAGCAATGTAGCCAAAGGTATCAAAATTTGCGAAGCTAGCCCCAGCTAGATGACCTACCAAACCGATAACAAATGCAAGTAATGCAATCACTACAACAACTATTTCAGCTTTGCTTTCTTTAACTGTTTTACCGTCCATTTTTCTTCTCCTGGTTAAATGCGGTAAAGTCATTATGCGCTTCTGGTTCGTTGATTTTTTGACCTAAATCAAGTTCTAAATCAGCGTGTTTGTAAGCAGGTGCAAACTTTGTTTTAGATCATACTTTCTGCCTAATTTTTGGATATTTATTAAATAAGGTAGATTTTTTGCTCAGTTGCCCCAAGTCTATATAAAAGTAATTCAAAGTTATGTTGATAGTGCATAAATGGAAAAAACCAACCTTTGATAGTTAAAACCTATCACCGTGTTCGAATTAAACCATTTTACAGATTAATCAAGATGACTAATACTTAACGTCAAGCACTAGCAAGTTAACACTTAACGGTTTTTTAAGGAGCAATCTATGTCACAGGTAAATGCAATTGGTTTAAACAGCGCAAAAAGTGAAGACATCGTAAATTCACTAAACTCTTTACTAAGCTGCTACCAAATTCAATACATGAACGCACGCGGCTTTCATTGGAATATCAAAGGTCGTAACTTTTTTGAATTACACCTTAAATTTGAAGAAATTTATAACTTACTACTTGAGAAAGTAGATGAAATTGCAGAGCGTATTTTAACTTTAGGTGGTACACCTGTACATGCATTCTCTGAGTACATCGAAGATAGCAAGATTAGTGAAGCAAAAAACATCACTGAAGGCACTGCTGCAGTAGAAAATCTATTAGCAGGTTACAGCACGCTTATCCAAATGCAGCGTGAAATTTTAGCACAAGCAGGTGATGCAGACGACGAAGGTACAGCATCATTAATGGGAGATTACATCAAAGAACAAGAGAAACTTGTTTGGATGCTAAAAGCTTACCTTGATTAATATTCAGAATTGACACGAAAAAGCCCTCAAATGAGGGCTTTTTTATATTCAGAAGGTATTACTTTAACCACTTTCTTAAATTATCGTACTCGGGTCTTGCTTGAAAAAAGCTTTCAGCATCTGGGTGAAAATTAATATCCATCTCTACACCTGACCAAACGGTTTCTAACAAATTGCGAGCAATAATATTTGCTTTAATATAGTCAACACGTTTGTAACCCCGCGCTTTTACGGCCTGAAAGTAAGCCCTTGCAATCTCAATACTATCAGCAGTCGCTAATTCAAATTGCTCCAAATTAACCACGGCATACTGAATTGAATGTTCAGGGTATTTCATGATTTCTTGACCAACTTCGATACTAAATGAAGCAACAGCTTCTTTGTTAAAGCTGCCACTAATTTCCACATAAATCACCGGCGGCTCAACAAAATAACGCCAATCACCATGGGCTTTAAACATGCTCACCCCTTTGAAATACAACTTAAGTTTTATGCTTATAGCATCTATTCACTTATTTATCTAAGTCTTAATTTGGTAATAAAGCAATAAAAAATGCCATTTCTAATGCCTTTTCTTCAAGACTTTTAAAGCGACCCGATGCACCACCATGACCTGCATCCATGTCGGTTTTGAACACCAAGATGTTGTCATCGGTTTTAAATTCACGCAGCTTCGCGACCCACTTCATTGGCTCCCAATATTGTACTTGAGAGTCATGGAATCCGGTGGTGACGAGAATATTAGGATAAGCCTGGGGCTCGATATTATCGTAGGGCGAATAGGCTTTAATCACATCATAAAACGCCGGGTCATTTGGATTCCCCCACTCGTCATACTCATTCGTTGTAAGTGGAATACTCTCATCAAGCATAGTGGTTAACACATCTAAAAATGGCACATGGCAACCTATCCCTAAATAAAGCTCAGGCGCTTGGTTGACCACAGCTCCCATTAGCAAACCACCAGCACTACCGCCCGATGCAAATACCTTATGCGGGTGTGCATAGCCTTGCTCAGTAAGCGCACGAGTAACATCAATAAAGTCACTAAAGCTATTTTGCTTATGTTGCTTCTTTCCTTGCTCATACCAATGGCGACCTAGCATTTCTCCACCACGAATATGGGCAATCGCATAAACAAAGCCACGGTCTAGTAAGCTTAATGAGCTACTTGAAAAGCTAGGATCGATGGTAATACCGTAGGCACCATAGCCATATTGCAACAGCGGGTTAGTACCATCTTTATTAAATTGATCAATACGGTAAACCAATGACAATGGCACTTGCTCGCCATCTCTTGCTCTAACCATTAAACGTTCTGAGCGATAATGCTCTGGATTAAAATCCCCAAGCACTTGCTGTTGTTTTAATAAGGTTTTGTTACCTGTTTTTAAATCAACATCATACAAAGAGCCCGGTGTTGTTAAGCTTGAATAATAAATACGTGCAGAGCTCACATTCGGCTCAGGGTTCATTGCAATTGCAGCATAATAACAAGGGTCATCAAACTCTAACGTTAAGCGCTGAGCATGCTGATTGACCACCACAAAACGTGTTTGACCTAGCTCTCGTTCTGTAAGAATAAGAAAATTATCAAAAATCTCGACTCCTTCTAACAACACGTTTTCACGATGTGGAGTATGCTCTTGCCAACGCGTTTTATCGGCAATAGTGCTTTGCGTTGCAGTCATTAAGCGAAAGTTTTTCGCTTGCCAGTTCGTCACAATATAGAAGGTATCACCCAGTTTATCGACATCAAATTCATGGCCTTCTTCGCGAGGCATTAATGCGCTGAATTCACGCTCAGGGTTATTAGCGTCAAGCACCCACATATCATTTGTTTCTGTGGTTGCAAGATCAATAATAATTAGGCTTTCATCACGGCTTTTTCCTAGTCCCATAAAGAAGCTTTTATCTTGCTCTTCGTATACAAGTACGTCATTTGCTTGTGGCGTACCTAAAACATGGCGGTAAACTTGAAAACCCAACAGGGTTTGTAGGTCCTTTTTCACATAAAAAACTGTTTTATTATCATTAGCCCACACCACTTGACCTTCGGTATTTTCGAGAACATCGCTAAACATTTCACCACTGGCGATATTTTTAAAACGCACAGTATAAATACGGCGGCCCTCAGTATCTTCAGAATAGGCAAGTAGCTGCTCGTCAGGGCTAATTGCAACCTCGCCTAGTTCATAAAATTCGTAGTCAGCGGCTAATTGATTTACATCTAACAATAACTGCTTATCACGCGCTTCAATTGAACTGCTGCGATAATGACGTGCATATTCATCATCGCCTCGTACTTCTGAGTGATACCAATATTTGCCATCTTTAACGGGTACCGTGTTGTCATCTTTTACAATACGGCCTTTTAACTCATTGAATAACTGCTCACGAAGTGGTTTTATGTCGGCTAGTTGCTTATCGCAATAGTCATTTTCAGCATTTAAATGCGCTAATACATCTGTATTTTCACGCTCATCATCACGCATCCAATAATAATTATCGGTGCGCGTCTGTTGGTGAGTAGTTAATTGGTGTGGCTGTTTTTTTGCAACAGGAGGATGCGCTAATAAAGACAAAGAATACGAATTTGACGACACAAGAAAAAACCAAAATAAAAAACGAATTGCTGGCAGTTTATCACAGAATTATACCAATCAGCTTAATTAAGTAGTCTATTTTGAGGCAATAAAACCTCGTTGATAACAAGGCAAAAATTTCGTTATTTAGTTGTTCTAAATGAGAAATTTTTAACGCAGTTAGCGGCAGGTTTAATCCCTCAAAATGATTAAGTATTATTGCGGGTTGGTATTAAAAAAGCCCACTCAAATTGAGTGGGCTAAGCAATGCTAAAATAGCATTTAGGGGGAAACTTTTAATGTGAAACTTGCTGCCAAGCCATAGCCCAGCTTTTTCCTACACCTGGTTCAAATAGCGGGTTGTGTGAATCTTTAACACGACAAAACTCGCTAAATGGCCATGGTTTACACATATAAATATGGCCTGTTTTAGGTTGTAAAACCTTAATTCCTGCACTGTAATCGTTGCATGCTTGAGGATAAACATAGTCATAATCTTGCAGACTATCTTTTACTCGCTCTTCACACTTGGCGATACAATTAAACGCCACTTTTACATGTGTAATGCCCGAGCCTTCAAGGGCATAAATTTGGTTTGAACGGTACGCAACCACTAAACCTTGTTCAGTCATTTTGCCCGCTTTTACTAGCGGAATATGCACGTTTATATGCTCAGCAACAGAACGTGGCCAATTATGAGGCTCACCCTGATCGGAGCTGCTGATCGGGTATTCGAATGATAAATCGACTAGCTCTCCTTGCATGTCATAAAAGGTCACAATCACCCTATCACCAACAAACAGTTGGGTATGATGATTCAAGCAACCAATCGGCAACCACTTCCCGGAGGCCATTGACGTATGCATAAACAAAATATCACCCTAAGAACAACTAATAGGTATTATCCAACAACCGAACAAAAAATACTTTTAGTTTGAGGCAAGTGAACCAAAGCACTAGATTATGTGCTTATCAGCGGCCCCGCTATCATAGTATAAAACCTTAGACCGGAAACTTTGCGTCCTAACCTTTCAGTTAGTTTGCCAAAAACAAGGTTGAGTATAATCGTGACCGAATCACAAATCAAACAAAAGAATGTAACCAAACATCTTATATAGCAAATAGTTACTAGAAATGCCTGAGATACAAAAAAGCCAACCGCTTGGTTGGCTTTTAAACTGATGAGACTTTTAATCTCTTGCTAGATTTCTTCTTGTCACTACTCTGTGGCCTGCACGGAATATATTCAAGAAGCCATTACCTATATCACTCATAACAATATACAAACAAGGTACTAGTACTAAAGTGATTAGGGTTGCAAACATAACCGCAAAACCAAGTGCGACAGCCATCGGAATTACAAATTTAGCTTGCAGACTAGTTTCGAACATAATTGGTAAGACACCGGCAAAGGTTGTAATTGAAGTCAGGGTGATTGCCCTAAAACGCGCACAACCTGCTTCAATAACCGCTTGGCGAGTTGAAATACCTTCGCGGCGTGCTTGGTTCACAAAGTCGGTCATAACTAACGAGTCATTAATTACAACACCCGCTGCAGCAATCAAGCCAAAGCCTGACATCAAGCTAATATCTAAGCCAAACCAGAAGTGGCCCCAAATAGCACCAGTTAAGCTAAATGGAATAACCGACATAACAATAAGAGGTTGTGAATAGCTTTTAAGCGGCACTGCAAGCAAGATATACACTAAAATCATACCGCCTATGAAGAACATGATTTGCTCGTTAGCTTGCGCTTGTTGTTCTTCAATAGAACCACCTAGCTCAGTTTTAACTGATGGGTATTCTTCTTTTAACTGCGGTAATAAGTTCTCATCAACTTGCTTAACAACTTCACCCGGTTCAATCGCTTCTTCATCGATACTGCCGTAGATATACACAGTACGATAGCCACCTTCACGGCGAATATAGCTAATACCAGGCTTTTCGTTCAGTTCAACAACATCACCCAGCATCACCTCTTGGCCGGCAGGCGTTGTAATCACGGCATGCTTTAATGATGCAAACGCTTCACGGGTTAGTTTAGGGTAACGAACCATGACACGCACTTCTTCGCCGCGACGAATAACACGCTGTGCTTCACCACCATAGAAGCTTGCGCCTACTTGGTTAGCAATATTGGCAAGGTCTAAACCTAGATCGTATGCCACAGGTTTTAAGCTTAATTGTACTTCTTTGCTCGCCGGATCGATGGTCGAACTAATATCAAACAAGCCTTTTTGCTGTTGTAATAGTTGGATAAAACGACGACCAGCATCATTTAAGGTATCGATATCTGGGCCGTACAGTAAATAACCAAACTCACCATCCATACCACCACCATTCACGTCATCGTAAATTTGCAGTGATTTCACGCCAGGGATACTTGGCATTTGTTCACGCCAACGACGAGATAATTCAAACGCGTTGTACGGACGCAACTCTTCGTCTACCAACGGAGCAAGTAACTGTGCTTCAGTACGACCTTGGTTGAACACTAAGATATCGCGAATAAGCTTTTGACCAAATTCTCGCTCTGTCTCTTGGTCTACTTTTTGCACCATGGCTTCTATGTCACGAATAGCATTGATTGTTTGTATATCAGATGCATTTTCATTCATTTCTAGGCGAATTTGCGGGAAGTCATGAGGTACTTTTGGTGTTGGCACCACTCGCACTTGGTTTGATGAAATTAAGCCAAACGTCAAAATCAATAAACCGATAAATGCAAATAGAACAAACCAACGCCACTCTACACAAAGCTCAATAAAACGTTTATATGGACCATTAACAAAGCTAAAGAAACGTTTGTTAAAACGAGCTCGCCAGCTATTGGGGTTAATTGGTGGAAACTTAGTATGAGCAATGTGAGCGGGTAAAATAAGTTTCGATTCAATCAAACTAAATATTAGGCACAAAATTACCACAACCGCGATACCGAAGAAGAATGCGCTCTCTGGTCCACTTGATAATGTAAATGGTGCGAACACGGCAATTGTTGTTAAAACACCAAATGTTGCCGGGGTAGCAACACGCTTTGCGCCATTTACCACGTTCACAACACCACCGCCTTTTTTCTCAATTTCGGTATAGGCGCTCTCTCCTATTACTATGGCATCGTCGACCACGATCCCGAGTACCATAATAAAGGCAAATAACGACACGATATTAATACTGATACCAAATAATGGCATCATCATCATTGCACCTAAGAAACACACAGGTAAACCAATCATTACCCAAAGTGCTAGCTTAAAGCGTAAAAAGATAGACAACATAATGGCAACCAAGATAGCACCTTGAATTAGGTTGGTTTTCATCATGTCTAAACGTGCGTTAAGGTAGTAGGTCATGTCCATTAATGGCTCTAGACGTAGACCCGCTGGTAACTCTTTATTCTTTTGTTCGATAAACGCTTTAACCGAATCAGCAACCGGGATCATATTTTGTTCTTTGGTTGCTTTTACTGATAAATAAACGGCATTTTCACCATTAAATTTAAAGTAACGCTCACCTTCAATGAATTGGTCTTTGATTACAGCAATATCGTTTAAAAGCACTTTAGCGCCATTAGCACCAATTTTTACTGGGATCTGGCGGAACTCATCACCGTTATAATATTGGTTTTCAACGCGCACCGAGATAATACCTGCGTCAGTACGTAATTGACCTGCTGAAATATTAGCAGAGTAACGACGCACAGCACTGGCCACATCACTCAGTGTAAGGTTGTATTGACGCAGAGAGTCAGGATCGATTTCTATCGCAATTTCATCGAGTGGTACATCATTTTGTACAAGTGATACATTTGATAATTGCAGTAATTCATCTTCAATTCTGTTTGCAACTGGCTTTAGCTCAGTAAGCGGAATATCACCAACGAGCGTCATACCGATCACGTCCTGGCGAAATTCAACCTGGCTGATGGTGACAGGCTCCATTCCCGCAGGGAAAGTAGCAATACTGTCTACACGTAGTTTCACTTTATCGAGAACATCGGTAAGTTCTGCGTCAGTGTTGATCTCTAAACTCGCACGGCCACTATTTCGAAACGAGCGATATACACCACGCTTAATCTCGGTAACGTCTTTTAGTGACTCTTCAATTTTGATCAGAATACTTTCTTCAATTTCCTGTGGCGAAGCACCCGGATAATTGGCCTGTACTTCAATATAGTTAATTTCAACATTCGGGAACATCTGGCGTTGAATAGTGAAATAACTAATAATCCCCATGATGATGATAAACACCATCATTAAGTTCGCAGCGACCGAGTTATTGGCAAAATAGGCAATAAGGCCAGACTGTTTTTCTGTGTTTGTATCAGTCATAATGCTACCTTAAAGCTTTTCAACCGCTGCAGTTTCTGCATCGCTTGTCATTTCTTTCATACCAGCAATCTTCACTTCCATACCCTCTTGAGGATACTCAGGTAAAGTAAGAACCAACTGGTCATTCACTTCAAGGCCATCACTAATATAAAAGTACTCACCTTCTTCACGCACTACGGTTACTTTGCGTGGTTCAAGTTTATTCTCATCGTTAACAATCCACACTGTTTGGTTGTTCACCAAAGACTGCGGTAAACGGTAGATGTTTTGTAATGTTGCACCAGCAAAGTTAACTTGTACGTAAGCACCAAATTTAATTGGTTGCACGTCGTGCTTTAAGCCATATGGGTCATCAACACGAACTACTAGGTTGCTCATACGAGTCGCGTTATCAACAACACCTAAGTCACGATCAATTTCAGCTTCACGAGTAAAGCTGTTTAATCCTTTATTGATAATGGTCGCTTTTACGCCTTTTAAGCGTTTTGGTAAAAATACACTATCGAAACCAGCGATTGGTACGATGATTTCTGCGCTTTCAATATTATTAATTTCAGCAACTTGGCTGCCCACATTAATGTATTGACCGACACCTATTTCACGGCTAATCACAAGTGCATCATAAGGTGCTTTCACTTCGCAGCGAGCAAGGTCACGCTCGGCACGTTTTAATGCAGCTTGCGCTGATTTAACAGCGGCTTGCGCGCTTAACACTTGAGGTTTACGTAGGAATAAGTCAGTGCGCTCACGTTCTGGGTAACGTCTTGCTTCATCTTCTGCTACTTTAGCTTGTGCTTGCTCTTCAATCAGTGCCGCTTGAGCACTGGCAAGTGCTGCTTCAGCTTGTAGTACAGCCGCTTCGTAGTTATCTTTTTCGATGGTGAATAACACTTCACCGCGAGCTACGATACCACCAGCAACAAAGTTTGGATGCCAGCTCGTTACTTCACCTGCCACTTGCGAGGCAATCAAAGTACTTTCTAGCGGTTTAACTTCGCCGTAACTGTTAATGATCACTTGATGATCATCGCTTGCTACTGGCTCAACCTGCACCAAAGGACGCACATCAACTACATCCTTGTCTTTAGGCTCTTGAGCAATAGCGTTGATTGCCATAAAACCAGCAACACCAACAATTAATGCAACAAATGGTAAGATCCATTTTAATAAACTTGTGCGCATAACTTACACCTATAATATTTTAACTGGCTCTATCATACCAAAGCTGACAGAAACATTAATGCGACATTTGTAAGGAACTGTTACAAAAACGGTTAAATAAAAAATATAAATCAGAAAAATGACTTAAGAACAATTTGTTACAAACAAAACAAAAGAAATATCAAAAACTTACAACCATACTTTCACACTTGTTAACAAATAGCCTTTTATCAAAGAGTTAATTCATTAAACTTGATTGAGAAATAATTAAAGGAACGAGTTAACAATGAAAATAACAAACATTGCGCTGGCACTAAGCCTAGCACTTGCCATGAATGGCCACGCAGCCGAAGCTAAAAAAGAAGAAAAAAAGCCAAAGACGCTGGCTGAAATGATCAAAGATAAAAGCGAGTTTGCTGGTGTTTTCAGCATTTACCAAGATGCGAAAACGGGCGACAACTTAATGGTGATCGACCAATCACAACTAGATACCCCGTTTGTGTATTTTGCTCACACGGTCGATGGTGTTACTGATGCAGGTCACTTCAGAGGGGCATACCGCGAGACAAAGCTCATTGAGTTTCGTAAGTATTTTGACCGTATCGACATTATTAGCAAAACGCCACGCTATAAATTTGATGAAAGCTCTGCCCTAGCACGATCTGCTGATGCCAATATTAGCGAAGCTGTACTTGCTAGTATCAAAATTGAAAAAGAAGAAGATGGTAAAATCGCATTTAATGTTGATAAGCTATTTTTAAGTGAAGCACTTCATAAAGTGTCACCTTGGTCGAACCCAAAAGATAAAAATGCAAGCAAACGCTTTAAACTTGGTAAATTAGATGACAAAAAATCACGAATTGTTAAGCAACGACCTTATCCAAATAATCTAGATGTTGTGGTTGATTACGTATTTTCTAATGCCAACCCAACAGTACGAGGTTCAAACGCCGTAAGCGATCCTCGTAATGTTTCAATTAAAGTACAGCATTCATTTGTCGCGTTACCAAAAAATGATTATCAAGCTCGCCAAGATGACGCGCGTATTGGTTATTTCACTAACGAATTCGACAATATGACATCCGCTGATTGGGCACCTTATGAAGATGTAATCAAACGCTGGGACTTACAAAAGAAAGACCCAACAGCGGCACTTTCTGAGCCAGTTAAACCGATTACTTGGTGGATTGAAAATACCACGCCAGTTGAGTGGCGAGACACTATTCGTGATGCAGTGCTCGCGTGGAATAGCTCATTTGAAAAAGCGGGCTTTAAAAACGCCATTGAAGTAAAAGTACAACCTGATGACGCTGATTGGGATGCAGGCGATATTAACTACAACGTATTACGTTGGACTGCATCACCACGCCCACCATTTGGCGGTTATGGTCCTGCCCTTGCGAACCCATTAACCGGTGAAATCTTAGGCTCTGACATCATGTTAGAGTATGTTTTCATGAAAAACCGTTGGATGTACGACACCTTATATACCCAAGGTGCAGCTACGCTTGAAACTAGCCAAAGCAGCACAGAATTACATTGCTCACTAGGTCACAGCACTCAAGAAAACATGTTACTTGCAAAAGGCTTAGGCACAGGTGCAAGCATTGAAGACAAAGAGATTTTACGTCAAGGTTTAACTCAGCTTGTTTTACACGAAGTGGGTCATACCCTTGGTCTTAACCACAATATGAAATCATCTATCTTGTGGGATGAAAAAGAAGTTCACGATAAGAGTAAAACTCAAGGTATCGTAACTGGGTCAGTTATGGACTATGCCCCAGCAAATATCGCCCCTATTGGCATGCAGCAAGGTGATATCTTCCAAACAAAACCAGGCCCTTATGATGATTGGGCAATTGAATATGGCTATAGCCAAGCTTTAGCTGATAAAGCCGCTGAGCAGCAGCGTCTTGAAAAAATTCTCGCTCGCTCATCAGAGCATGCTTTAGCTTTTGGTAATGATGCTGATGATATGCGTGCCCCAGGCCGCCATATCGACCCACGTGTAATGATTGGTGATATGTCATCTAATCCTGCCGCTTATGCTGATGATCGCATGGATCTTATCAATAAGTTGTTTACTGAGCTTAAAGACAAAGCCACTGTTAATGGTGAGTCATACCAACAGCTTGTTACCTCCGCGAACATTTTATTTAGAAGCTACAGAACACAAGCCGGCGTAGTATCTCGTCAAATTGGTGGTGTTTATGTAGAACGTAATGTGGTGGGCGATGACAAAAATGGCGCACCATTTACGCCAGTGCCACTTGAGCGCCAGCAACATGCAATGCAAGTGTTAGCCGACAAAGTATTCTCGCCTAATGTACTTGCTAACATGCAACCGCTTTATAACTACCTGCTACAGCAACGTCGTGGTTTTAATCATTACGGTAAAAATGAAGACCCTAAACCACATGGCATGATTTTAGGCATGCAAAAGCTGGTACTGGCTCAGTTATTACACCCGGCTGTAATGCTGCGAATTTCAGACAGTGCAATGTATGGCAACGAGTACTCACTTAATCAATTTATGAATGACTTAACGACAAGCATTTTTGTAGATAGCAAAAAAGCAAATACTCTAAGTCACAATCTACAAGTTGAATATGTGAATCAGCTAATCGCGATTGCTGGTTTAGGTAAAGCGAGTAAGCACGACAACCTAGCCAAAGCTGCCGCGCTTTATCAGTTAAATCAAATTGCTGATATGAGCGTGCCATGGGGTGCAGACACCGCAGCAAAAGCGCATAAGCAATATATCGATCGCTTAATTAGTAAAGCCCTCGAAGCATAAGTAAAACAACATAAAAAAGGCTGCCAATTGGCAGCCTTTTGTTTTTTAGGTAATTTAAACCATTGCTGGGCGCGACTTATAATACTGAATACAACCTAATTGAGCGGCATTAGTTAGTAAAATCATTACAAAGGTCAGTATGTGAGACACGCTCGGTGTGGCCATTGAAAGCTCGGCAGCGAGGCCGCAGCTACCTGCAACAAATTGCAGACTAAAATAACGAGCACTTAAATTACTAATATTACCGCTTTTGATGGTTTTATAAGTTTGCGGCATAACACGAATAGAGCTCATCACTAAACCCACATAGGTTAGCCAGTTCAGCACCGTTGCTGTTTCATAATGAGGGTTAAGCAACAAACTAAAAGGCACGACCGACATGGCTAATAACCCGGCTAGTTGCATACGTTGCTTTCGCGCAGCATTGTAACGAACAAAGTAATAAAGAATCACACCACTTAGCATGCCTGTTACAACAAACGGCATGGCCATGTAAAAACGCTGGAAATACAGGTTAAAGGTGATGAAATACAAGCTTTGCGCGACACCAAAGCTCATCATTAACAGCGAAACGCCCGACACACTGCGATTTTTACGGATCTTATTTAAAAGCGGATAAAAGCTAAACGCCAAAATAAAGCATGAAATAATCGGCAAAAAGTGCGCCAAAACAGACCTCTCTCGTTACAATTTAGTTAATAAGTTAGCAGTTTATAAATCGCCCATAAAATCAAGGTAAATATTTGTTTTTTAAGCAATTTAAAAGAGTGCGGCATTGTAATGAGAGAATATTAGAATGCAATTAAGAATAAAAAATAAACAACAGTCTATTGGCAAGATATCCATACAGGCTGTTTAGAACTGATGACACTAATTACTAACTTGAATAATCAAAGTTAACTGGGTAAATTGATTAAATAGTACTCAATAGGGTAAAGCCATGAAGTCAGTTTTATATGCACTTGTTTTGAGTGCCTTTTTAGTTGGATGTAAGAGTACGAAACAACCTTCGCCACCGCCTAGTGTGGGCAGCTTACTCAACGCCGCACATTTTTCTCAAGTTGAACTAAGCGACCCTGAGCTATTTACACTCCCTGCGGATGAGCAAAAACGTTTTCTTGATTATTTTACCAAACGTCAAGGTGGTGATTTTAGAGATGACCAAATCCTTTATCACTATTTAGAAAAGAAGCTCACCAATTTTAATTACTTTAGTGCCACACTCAATGCCCAGCAGACTCTTCAAGGTCATCAAGGTAACTGTATTAGCTTGGCAATTTTGACCCATGCATATGCTCAACTAGCAGGACTTCAAACGGGCTTTCAAGCGGTCTCAAGTGAGCCTGTTTATAGCAAACAAAATAACATAGTGTATGTGTCAGGGCACTTTCGCACCAAAGTATACGCCCCTTTAAATGAGGACGATAATTACTTGGTGCCGCCAGGTACTGTCATTGATTACTTTCCTGCTCGCGGCAGTTTTTACTCTGGCCGAGCTGAGTTAAAAGACTTAATTAGCCGTTATTACAGCAACTTGGCTGCAAAAGCATTGGCCTTGCAACAATTCGATTTAAGCTACAGCTATATATTAAAAGCCAATGAATACACCCCAAATGCTGCATCACTTTATAATCTAGCTGCCGTATTACATCGCCAATCGGGTGATTTAGCTGGAGCAAAACATATTTATCAAACAGCAATGCAGTATGGCTTTAGCGATACGAATTTACTACATAATTACGCAGTTCTGGCCGAGCAACTTAATGATCAGGTTTTGGCAGAGCAACTCAATTCACAGTTAGCGATGCTTGAACAAGATCCATTCGAGTTACTGGCAACGGCAATTAACGCCCGTAACAATGGTAAGCTTTACAAGGCAAAACAACAGCTCGAAGACGCGATTGCATTAGCCCCTTATTTATCTGAACCCTATATAGAGTTAGCGATTATTAGTTATCAGCAAGGAAATGAACAAAGCAGTAAGGAATGGCTAGAAAAAGCCATTGAGATAGAAAATAAAGACGAAAAGCCAGCGCTATACCACGCCAAGCTTTTCGCCTTAAAAGACCAACACTAGGCTATAACGAGTAATAGAAGCTTAGCCAAGCCCGTAAATCATTTTCAAAGTCGTCGCCTTCTACCCGGGCGACGCCAAAATCAAGGTTTACATCGTTCAAACCTGCAGGCCCCATACCAAAGCTAAAGTCTCCTCGCCATTTTAGCCCGTAACTTTGTGCATAAACTCGGTTATCGACTTGATGCTGTTGGTAGTAAAGCCAAGGTAATGAATCTTTGTAACTAATACCCCCGCCATAGCCTTTATAGCGGTTACCTAATTGGCTAATAAACGGCAGCTCAGGGGCAACAACAAAGCCGCTTTGCGTGTCTTTATTAATTAAGTTTGACTCATATCCTCCAAGCGTAAGGTTACTGTCATCGCGATATTGCTGAGCAAAATTAACATAAACAGGAATATCAAAGGCATAACCGCTCAATACTGTGGCAAAGTTATAGCCCTGCCAATTATTCGAGTCAGCATCACCGGATAGCCACTCGGCACTTACAGACTGAGCAAAACCATATCGTTGTCTGTCATGTTGCCATTTTTGTTCAAGTCCAAACTTTAACCATTGATCATCACCTTTACTAAAATCACTGTAGTTATAGCTCAAACTCGGTGTAATACTGAGCTGCTGAAACTGCAAGGGGTAGCTCATGGCAAAATGTGCCCCTGTATTACTTATGTTCAGCGACGTTTGTGAATGGTACTGTTTTGCTGATTCGAGGTCGTAATCAAATAGCAGCGCTTTAAATTTTAAATCAAACGCAGAATACTTAGCGGCCGCGAACATCCCTTCTAGTGCTTTGTCATGTAAATCAGCACTATAGCCGGCTTGTAAATCGAGCTGTTTCAAGAAATCACTACTTTTCAGGCCAAGGGTAAGAAGCGATGATGAAGCCGAATAATACTGAGATGCCAACGAAAAGGTTGGTTTTTGCTGCCATATATCATAATTGATTGGCTCAGTTGGGCTTTGCGGGTAGATTTTCGCCTCAGGTAATACTTCGCTCGTTACCTGTCCTCGCGGTGGCGCTGCACTTTTAGCAAATTCAACAACCTCTAATCCTTGTGGTTGCTCAGCAAAATGCTTGATATTCGGCCCTTGTGCAGTGATCGATAAATACAAAAGTTCACCATTATGCATTGCCATTGGGTGCGCAACAGCTTCTTGGCCTTGTGTTAATTGGCGTAGTGAATTGCTATTAAGATCATAATGATACAAATCGAGAGCTTTATTTTTACCCGCGACAAAATAAATCCCTTTGCCATCTGCTTGCCAATTAGGTTGTGACACATATTGATAGCCTGCGGGCATAGGCACAGCGAGTGATTGCTGAGAGCTCACATCTTGTATATACAACTGCCAATTGGCATTCAATGTCGCTTTTAAATAAGCAAGTTGAGTTTTATTAGGGCTTAGTAATGGGTAGTCATAAACCGTTTCTAGGCTTTTCTCAAATAAAGGCGTAGCGACACCCGTATTGAGGTCAAGGCGCACTAGCTCTGAGAAGCCATGCTTAGTTTGCTCAGCATAAACAGTTTGCCCGTTATCACTGATACTAAAGCGGCGAAGCCCTGCATGATGCGTCAATGCGCTCACTTTTCCTGTGTCGATATCATAGCGGTATAGATCAGAAATACCTTGAATAGAGCCTTTAGCAACGGTTGTTGTGGCTGTGAAAAACAGTGTATTTTCATCTAACCACTGCGGGTTCTTTATACCCTGCCTATTAATTTGGTGAAGCACGTGTTTTTGCTTACGCTTAAAAACACTGGGGGCTTGATCAGCAATATCGACGGGATCATCATCAAGTAACGCTTGTTGCTGCTTTGCAAAATCATCGGCAGCCTGTTGATTGTCACCAGTACTGTAAATAACTAAACGCGTTTCACCATCTTTGTTTCGCTCAACGATGGCAAGCTTACTGTTATCTAAACTTAAAACAGGGTTCGAAGCATATAATTCAAGCTCTAACCAAAGCTTGCTTGTAAGTGCTTGCTCACTTACTTCTTTAGCCATTGCTTTATAGGTATACTCGGCAATAAAACGACGATAGAGACGCTCAGGAGAATTACCAAATACACCGCTGAAGGCTTCATTAAAATCACGCGATTTAACTGCTTGCATACGCGTCCAAACTGCATCAAGGGTTTGCGGTGAATGATTCTCTTCAAGCCAAGCAAGAAAGCGAGAGCCTATTAAATAAGCCATTGAGCCAGCTAAAAAACCCCCTTCGGTACTATTTAACTGGCTATATCGGGGCAATGCACCCTGCTGTGCAAATTCAACTAGTATTGCCTCTGATAGATTATCGTATAAACGGCCTCGGCCTGTCATTTTCGACTCAAGTAAGGTTGCATATCCTTCTGCAGCCCAGCGCGGCATGTCACTTTCGATTAAATCATAAATATCCCAACTATCGCGAATAGCTTGGCGCAAATCGCTACGAGTCGGTTGAGCAAGGTGCACTAAATGAATATATTCGTGCAAAATCAATAACTGCTGCCAGCTATCGGTGTTAGAAATCACGGTGTCAGATTGCGGAGGCGTTGTAAACAAGGCCATTAAAGGCTTATTCGTCACCGGCAAAGCAAACCCATTAGAAGCATTAAACGGGTCGAAAACCAGCACATCGACCACTTCATCAAGGGCACGGTTTTGCTGCTTTAATACCTTATCGCGAACAATTTCAAGCTCTGTAGCAGCAGAGCGTGCCCATTGTTGATTCTCAGTACTAAAATGCACGTTAAAGTGTTCAGTATGAATAGTTTGCCAAGTCTCTTGGCTTGAGGCATGGCCAGCGGCAAGTAACGCCACTGATAACAGAGCTTTTTTCATCACAATCCTTGATTAGCAAGTTGCTTAATTTAAGAATTAGTATGCGATGCTTTTTTAAAAGGCTGAAGTTAAAAAGTGTAAGAAATTACTCGATTTTAATCGGGCGAACCAAGTCTAACAATTGATAAATAATAAAAGTAGTCACGGCAAACATCAGGCTGCTTCTTAATGCACCGATCCCCGCGATGACTAAAGCTGCGGTTACAAGTAACGCTATTACTGTAACAGCGACACTCACACACAAGCCTTTACACTCTTGCTGAGAACGTGCATAACACAGTAAGGCAACAACACCTGAAATAGCTAAAATAGGTAGAAAATAAATCATTGAGCACCGTAGTTATTAACGTTGCGTTAGTATACCTCAATAACAATACGAATCAACGGTATTGATAATTATTTTCATTTAGAACCAGTTACGCTCGACACCTTCGATTTCATATAGCGCAAAATCAGTAAACCGCTCAGCCAACTCAGCTTTTAAGTAAGGCATTGATACTGAACCAGAAGCCAGTTGTATATACAAGCTCTTAAGCTGCGATCTTCGCATTAAGTAAGTACTAGTTGTTGTGACGCTTTGCGCTTTGTAGATTTCAAAAACACGATATTGAACACCCAACATGCCCGTTTTAAATACAGCGAAGAAACGACCGTCGTGTTGATACATTGCCATACCGGTTTTTTGATAACTTAAAAACACACCGAGCATCAAAGTTAGTCCAACCGCAACACTCCAAAGCATCGTAGCAGCATCAAATAAGCTATTGAGAATTAGTGCTGAAAGTATGGTTGGCAACATAACATATAAAAGCGTATTTTTATAAAGTAAAGCCCGCTCAGGCTTAATAAAGTTAAGCGCCGTTAAATCAACAAACCAAGGAAATAACCAACGACACACAACTTGTATTTGCTCTTTAGTTAATACCGGCATTACTAAAGTTTGTTTACTTTTATGTGCGGCAACCCCTGCGGCCATACCGCCACTACTCACTTGCGGGCAAATTAAGGTAAAGCGATTAAGTAGCCGAGCAATAATATTTTGTTTAATTTGCACACTTTGAATTTTCGAAACACTTATCGAGAGTTGCTGACGCTCAAATAAACCAGCTACACGCTTAAATTTATCATCCTGAAAATAGAGCTGAAAATTAAAAAAGCGCACTAAAGCCATAACAACAGACAGTAAAATGGCACACAAAACAATTGTGATAACCATAATTAACACGGCTATTGCAGCAGCACTACCAACAAAGGCAGCTTGCTCATTCAGTATGGCCTCTAGGCGATTTATAATGGTTTTTTCGAGATACTCAAAAATCACATTCATAAATGGGGCAAGTGCAGCCAATGCTAAAATTGCCATGTTCGACATCAAACCAAATTTAGCAATTTCACCATTGCTGATCGTTAAGCTTTGCTGCTTGTCTGTTGCTTCACTCTGCTCAATAGGCTGCAGATCTTCTTGTTGTAACTGAGCTTTAAATGCCATGACTTGTTCGCGCACTTGCTCGGCATAGCTAAGCTTTACTCCCGGGATCACAGCTTCTTGAGCACTACTCCCAGCTGCATCAAAAATACAATTAACTAAATTAACCGGCTGAAAATAAAAAGGCTCAGCAATATTTACGTTTTGCACTCGAGCAAACTTTAAGGTTAATCGCTCTTTTTTAAACACTCCTTTATTTAGCAGTATTTCGTTGTCATCAGTAATTCGGTATTTAAAATTACGGTAATAAGCAAAGGCATACAGCACTAAAACTACAGAGGCTGCGGCAACTGCTATTTGCCCCCAAAACAGCTTTTGCTCAACTTGCGTGACAAATAACACTAAAATTGGCAGTAAGTTAAGTAAGCCATCTTTTATAAAGCGCAGTGCAAAATGAACAATAAAATACAGTAGTGCCCATGGCGACACGCGTTGCCATTGTTGATTACTCATCGGCAAGCTCATTATCTTGAGTTGTTGTATTATCACCATAACTTTGCACGAACTGTCGGACATCATTACATTGTTCGTCAGTTAAACCACTGATATGTAAATCAGCACTCATGCCACCGGCACTGTAGAGTCTAAGTGTTGCCAAGCCTAACTTTCGTTCAATTGGACCGCGATGAATTTCGGTGTGTTGCACGCGAGAAATAGGTAATAAGGTGATTTGTTGCCAAATTAAACCTCGCTTAAAAGCGATATCGTGCTCTCTTACTGCAACTCCTTTGGCGCGTATACTGTAGAGGTTGTAAACCATTGATAGGATTACCAGCAATGGCAAAACCAGCAGCCAAGGTGTAGCAATAGCTTCGCTAACGGCTGGATTAAAATGCCGTACAGCTATAATCACAGCCATGAGAGGCACATAAAACAGCAACCAATTTAGTTGTACATGCCATATCGCATTATCTGCAAGTGGTTGGAATTGAATAGTTTGATGCTTTGGAAGGGTTTCTATTTGTTGATTACTAAACACGGTAATTCCTTGTAAAGGCCAGCGGTGCCGGCCTTACGTGCTAACACTGAGTTGTTATATGTTATAAATTATACCCAGCGTAGTTTTGTTGCAAGTGTGTGGCTTGCTCCAGGTGCAAGTTCAACACTGTCATCAAGGACATTAGCCGCTTCTAAACACAGCATTACGTGGTATTCGTCATCAGCAAAATTAGAAAGGCGTTTTGATTTATCAATCCAAGGATTCCAAAGCACACACGATGTTGAGTTTTCGCGTCCCACTTCAATAATGCCATCAGGTGTGATGATACGCTGAGTATCTTTCGCTTCGGTGTAAACCATGTCTGTTTCACGAGCGAACGACACTAATTCATTCTGCTCAAATGGACCTTCAGCAAATTCAATGTATTTCGCACCTTGCAAACCATCTACTTTAGTTTCTTCAATTGCAGGTGTTGGGAAATACGTGTGCAGTGCTTGAGTAAACTGTACAGTTTGGTTATCTAAGTTAGTGGTTGTTAAACGCAGTTCTAAACTAGAGGTTAATATAAACTCAGCTAACAACTTAGTTTTATAAGGCCAATACTTTTCATCAACTTGCGTCATCGGCAGCGACAAACTGATATAAATAGAATCGTCTTGCTCTTTCACTTCTTCTGCGCGCCACAAACTTGTGCGAGCAACACCATGAGCAGGCCAGCCTTCATGTTGGCTTACTCCGAACCATGGCCAACAAATCGGAATACCACCTCGCACACCTTTGCCTTCTTGGTAATCTTCTAGTTCAGAGACCCATAATAATGGCTTTTTATCGGTTGGCGTGAACTCAGTGATCTGCGCACCTTGCAGAAAAATAGTTGCGCTACAAAACTCACTAGCAACTTTAATAAATTCAAGCCCGGTTTCACTTTGCTCAATCGTAACTGATGGCGATAACTTCATAATTCGTCCCATTTAATGAAAGAAAAATCCACCATACCCAATGCAGTGGCTATTAGTAAATAATATTTAGTTATTTGTATGAATTGTTTTACTACAAAGTGATGATGTCACCTCGAGTAGCATTTTAAGTATTAACAACAATTACTCCATCTAATTTTTAAACTTTACCTTTTAATTTCTACTCTAATTAATCACCAAACACGATAATAAGCATTATCGCCGAAAATTATAAGCTACATAGTTATTATTTATTTGAACTCAATTTATTAGATGTGTAATATTTCGCGATTGCGGTTGCCTCATGCCGCCTTTTTTAAGAGACAGAAACATGCAAAAGTATGACGAGTTATTAGTGTCGCTGCGTAAAGTGATCAGAGCCATCGACCTTCATTCAAAACAGCTCAACAAAACCTCAGGCCTAACCGGCCCACAATTACTTATCATGAATGAGGTTGCACAAACCGATGGTATTACCGCCAGCCGCATCGCACAAAATGTAAACTTAAGCCCGGCTACGGTTACCAATATATTAGATCGTATAGAAAACCGTAATCTGATCACTCGTGTGCGTAGCCAATTAGACAAGCGTAGAGTTAGTTTGCATCTAACAGAAGCTGGAGAACAGCTACTAGAGCAAGCACCTCAGCCATTGCAAGAGCACTTCATCGAAAAGTTCTCAGCACTAGAAGAGTGGGAGCAAAGTTTACTACTATCATCAATGCAACGCATTGCTGCAATGATGGATGCGGATCAACTCGATGCTTCACCGCTGCTTGAGGTTGGCGCAATCACCAAGACATTAGAAGCACAGTAAAAATTAAAACTGATTGATTAATATTAATTTTCTGTGTCTAGGCTTGGGTTCAGCCTGAATATCAACTATTCTTAACAGTACCCATTCCAACACTAGCGAAAATTCATGCTTAAACTATCAAAGTTAGCCCTTGCTATAGCCTTGGGCACAACTTCAAGTCTTAGTCAGGCATCTGAAATTGATGACCTTCAAGAACAACTGCAATTACTGAAACAGCAAATGCAGCAACTGCAAAGCAAACTTGATGCTGCCGAAGCAAAATCGCAGCAACAAGCCGAGAAACAAGCGCAAATTGATGCACAAGTAGCAAAACAACAAAAGCAACTTGAGCAGCAAACAGCGGCCGTAGAAGCACCTAAAAAAGAATCTGGCATTAAAGTCGGTGGGGCTGTACGTACCAACTTCAGCCATACGTCGTATAACGATGGCAATAAAAACCGCGGTGGTGACTTCGATTTTGACATCTTCAGGCTAAATTTTGCAGGCGATGTCGGTGATGTGCAGCTTAACGCTGAGATCCGTTTTTTCGATTACATGACCGCAGTTAAGTATGCCTATGCAGCCTATGACTTTGCCGAAGACTGGCAGGTTCAGGCAGGTATTACCAAAGTGCCTTTTGGTAACTGGCCTTATAACTCACACAACTACTTCTTTGGCACCACTTATTATATTGGTCTTGAAGATGACCATGACCTGGGTGTGCTATTCAAACGCAAAATTGCTGACAACTGGCAAATTGACCTTGGCTTTTTCAAAAATGATGAACTAGGTGGCGTTGACGGCTATGTGGACGACAGAAGCGACCGTTACTCATACGACGTAGTGGGTTTCCGCTCTGCAGGTGAAGGTGTATACGCCGAACCAACCAATGCGATTGGTGAGTACAACACCTTCTCTGGTCGTTATGGTTATCACTTTGAGCATGATGGCGGCACCACCGAGCTAGGTGTTTCAGCCCTATCTGGCGGCTTACATGATGGTGAAGATAAAGCTGGCGACTACTACGCTTGGGCTGTGCACTTAAACAGCACAATTGGTCCATGGAATTTCCAACTTCAGCATGGTGAATATAACTACGATATCGACAACGTCGACCGTATGGCCGTGGGTGCTTATGCGTTTTACGATAGTATTGCCGCAGAAGCGACCATGACTAATGCTAATATCGCTTACAGCCTTCCTGTAGAATGGGGTCCGGTAACAAACCTACAGTTTTACAATGACTACGGCATTATTTATGACAAGTCAGACAACAGCGAAGATACATGGATGAATGTAACCGGTGTATCTGTTGCTGCAGGCGGCTTATTCACTTACTTTGATTTTGTACAAGCGAAAAACCAACCATTCGTTGGTGGTTCAATTGCTGGCGACAGCGATGAGACTGAAACCCGCTTCAATATCAATATAGGTTATTATTTCTAATAGTAATATACCCGCTTAATTTAGCGAGCTATTTAGAGGCAAGGAGATGTTCTCCTTGCCTTTCTTTACTTTACTCAAAAACTCACAATAATTTCACGATCTTCTTAGCTTGAGTAATAACTAGCTTAATTTATACCTTACTCCTTGATAGCCACTATGCTCATATTTCAGGTCCGTTCTGTACCTTTGCAAGCACGTTTTTCTGGCTATACAAATGTAAATCATTATTATATTGCGCCATTCTAAACATGGTTTATTGACAAAAGCTGTATGTAATTGAAGGATCGCAATTTTCTGCAGCTACATTAGGCAAAGAAGTTGAAGCTGAGCTAAAGTTAAATAATCAATGTGGTGCAAGCTACCTTGCTAAAGCCAGTGTGTACAAAAAGGGCTGTCAACTAAGTCATCTTATTGATAGCCTTGAGCTCTGTGAACAGCAACAAGCCACTTTGATAGAGGGTGCCGAGCAAGCACTGCAACGATTTAAGTTTTATCAGGCCCAACTTTATTGATGAATGTGAAAGCGGCGTTTACCGCCTATAAAAATGGCTGCTATCAATTACTCGGGTTATTGATGGTGGGTTTAGGTATCATAGGTATTGCATTACCTGTGATGCCTACAACTATCTTTTTTATACTAGCATTGGCGTGCTTTAGCCGCTCATCACCTAAGCTCTCGGCCTGGCTGCTACACCATCCAAAGTACGGCCAGCCTCTGAGGTTTTGGCAAGAACATAAGGTTGTTCCTACTCGTGCTAAGTTCTTAGCTGGTTTTGGTATGGCTATCGGGTATGCTTTTTTACTACAAAGTGCCGCACCAATTTGGGTGATGTACTTAGTGGCAGTAATTGAATTGAGCGTGTTAGCCTATTTAATTAATCGCCCCTCTGCACCAAAAAAATCAACACTCTTACAAGTTAAACTGACTACACACACCGGTTTAATGCTGCTTGCCTGTTTTCTCAGTTCGCAACTTGCTGTAGTTGCTTATCTCGCTATTCATTTCTAAAACAAAGAAATGTAAAGAACGTAAACACGCTTGTTATTGGTAATGCAAATCATTATCATGCCTGTATCTTTAACGAATAAACCGCATTATGTTCTCATTTAACAAACGTAGCTTTTATAGCGTTAGCCGCGCCTTACACATATACCTTTCAACGGCCTTATTCTTTTTACTTATTTTATTTTGTGTCAGCGGCATCATTCTTAATCACGTTAGTTGGCTCGAAAATGATAAACATAATGGTCAGAACCAACTACTTGTTTCTGCAAAGTTATTCGAAAAAGCACAAGCTAATCTCGACACGTTACCGAGCCTATACCCTGAAATAGAACAGTACATGCAGCAGCAATTTTCACTTAGTAATGTAAAAAGTATTGAGTGGGAAAAAGAAGATGCTTTGGTGATGCTCGACTATCCGCTGCCAGCAGGCTTTGCTTACGCCGAAATCGATTTTCAAACGGGCGAGCTCAATATTGATTATCAAACCGGCGGCTTTATGAGTCTGATTGGCGACCTACACAAAGGCCGCCATACAGGTAAAGCATGGAGCTGGGTCATTGATATCTCGGCTGTTTTGATGATTCTGTTTGCCATCACCGGATTAATTATTCTCTTTCAAAACCGTAAAAAACGGGCCGCAGGCCTTTGGTTAACGCTTCTTGGTGTTGCCACGCCTTTGGTCATTTATCTAGTTTGGGTGCCTCAACTTAAAGGAGTATCTTAATGAAACAAGCCCACTTAATCGCAGCTCTACTAATTGGCTGTTTATTCAGCCCACTGAGCTTTGCAAAAGATCCCAACCTCACCGTTGAGTTCACTTTACCTGAGCTAGATGTTTCTCCATATCATCGCCCTTACGTGGCGCTATGGCTAGAAACACCTGAACGTAAACACGTTACCACTATTGCACTTTGGGTCGAAAAAGCTGAATGGTTTAAAGACTTACGTCAGTGGTGGCGAAAAGCAGGTCGTAGCAACGACAGCTTTGATGGTGTAACAGGTGCAACAAAACGCCCAGGCACTTACACCATTGAGTGGCAAGGTAAAGATTTAAAAGGTAATCCAGTTAAACCTGGTAGCTACCTGCTTAATGTTGAAGTTGTACGTGAGGAAGGTGGCCGAGATTACACCCGCGTTGAAATCGACTTAACGAAAGACGGCAAAGTCACAATTAAAGGCGAAAAAGAGTTCGCGACTAGCTTTGTTACCATTACCAGTAATTAAGGACAAACAATGAAATTAAAATTATTAAAAACGGCGCTGATTGGCGCAGTAACCTTCACAGCACTTGCCTCTGGCTATGCACAAGCACACGCCCGTTGGTTAATGCCATCTCACACTTCTTTATCTGGTGAGAAAACTCACTATGTGATGATCGATGCCAGTATTTCGAATGAGTTGTTTAGCCCAGATAAAGCATACCGCCCGAAAGAAAAAGGCGCAGAGTATGACGACAACTTATTAATTGCCCTTGCTCCAAATGGTAAGCCGGTTAAAGAAACGATCCGCGCATACTACTTAAAACGCAAAAACTCAGCGGCAGTGAGTTTATCTCAAGACGGTACTTACCATATTGCTATGCAGCAAAAACCAATGCTAATGACTTTCTATAAAGACAAAGATGGCAACCGTGGCCGTGTGTTCGCAGGTAAAAAAGAAGCAGACCTACCAACAGGCGCAACCGATGTACGCACTGTAAAATCAATCGCAACGGTTGATACTTTTGTAAGCCGTAATGGTACTTCTAAGCCAACATTGCTTGGTCAAGGTTTAGAAATTTCAGGCCCAACTCACCCGAACGATCTATTTGCTGGTGAAGAAGCTAAGTTCCAATTATTAATGGATGGCAAACCAGCCGCTGACGTTGAGCTTGCTATTGTTCGTGGTAGTGCACGCTACCGTAATGAGCGTGACGAAGTGAAAGTAACAACCGATAAAAAAGGCTTCTTTACTGTGACATTCGCTCATGCCGATATGTATCTGATTGAAGCATCTGTTGATCAAAAACCAACAGAGGCCGATATCGATAATGTACGCTACTCATTATTCACAACGCTTGAAGTGGCGCCTGAGTAGTTTGCTAATTAGGCCTTAAAATTGGCCTAATTCGACTTTCGAGGAAGGCGGTAGTCAACAGTGTGATCGCAGCTACCGTCTTTCTCGCAATCATTAACCCCATCACCATCGACATCCCAGCTTGGGTGCATGCCTTTTAATGTACTTTTTACAACGCTAATATCGGCAGTAAATTCACTTTGCTCATCACGGCGCGCGGCATTGCGCATCAAAAAGACCCGAATCACATAATCGCCATCATCAGAGATTTTAATCTCAGCATGATCACCTTTTACCGGGCCAACAAACAAAGCAGTTGGGTTGCCTTTTGGTAAAATATTAAAGTAGTTGCTTGAATTTGATGGAGCAAAATCAACCGTTAAGGTAGTGCCTTTATTAAGGTTAATTTGATATTCCAGCATCTCATAACCTTTAATTGTGTCTTTAACTTGCCAGCTTTGCTGCACCGCAATATCTGAAGCTAGCAACTCATAATGACGACTATTTGGTAAATTTTGTTCAGCAAACACCAAGCTACTTGTAGCCACCGAAAAACAAAACCCTATCAATAACAACAACTTCATATTCAACCTCTTTTTGGATTCTTTTTTAGAGAATGGTAAATGCTGATTTTACAATTTTTAATTCTTTTAAAGTGAACTTATAGTTACTCCATCGCAGACACACTGCTTAACGAAACAGGATACCTACTATGAAACTTTTTACTTTAATCTCAGCTCAACCACACTTACAAAATATTAGCACTTTATTGGCACGTATTGGTTTATCGGCCATCTTTTTACTAACCGGCTTTAGCAAAATAGAGTTTTTCGATGCTACAGCGCAATATATGAGTAGTGTCGGTTTACCAGAGTTCTTACTGCCGTTTGTGATTGCCTTTGAAATTGTTGGCGGATTATTTATTTTACTAGGCTTTTTAACACAACTAACCGCTGTCGCTTTTGCTGGTTTCAGCCTAGTTAGTGCTTTGTTATTCCACTTTCAACTTGATGATCAAATGCAATTTTTAATGTTCTACAAAAACATTGCAATGGCAGGCGGCTTTTTAGCATTAGCCAGTGTTGGTGCAGGCAAAATCAGCCTAGATCAACTAGTGTTAAAACGTAGTCAGGCTTAACATTTATCCCAGCCAATAACCTAGGTTGTTGGCTGAATTTGTTTTTAAGAGGGCGCGAATATGGCAACGTTATTAACAGCAACCAGCCATGATATTGGTGGGCTCGATGTAAAACGCATCTTGCCTCATTTTGACAAAAAAATGGTTGGCCCATTTATCTTTTTTGACCACATGGGAGCAAATCACTTTCCTCGCGGTGAGGGCATAAATGTGAAGCCTCACCCTCATATTGGCCTATCAACGCTCACTTATTTATTTACGGGCAGTATTTACCATCGCGATTCGCTAGGTAATAGCCTGCAAATAGAACCCGGCGATGTTAACTGGATGACCGCAGGTCGCGGGATAGTGCACTCAGAAAGAGAAAGCCTTGAAGTGCGGGCGAGCGAGCACGACATCAATGGTCTGCAATGCTGGGTTGCTTTACCTGAGAGTATAACCGAAATAGCACCGCATTTTGAACATATCAAAAAACAGCAATTGCCTGAGAAAATCGAAAAAGGCGTGCTGATGAGACTCATTGTCGGTGATGCCTATGGCTTAAGCTCCCCTGTGAAAAGCTACTCACCGATGTTTTATGTCGATACGGTAGCAGAGCAAGGTAGCCATATAACTAAACCGCATCCTCATCATGAAACCGCAGTGTATGTTATTTATGGTGAAATTAGTGTGGGTGATACGCGCTATACCCAAGGCGACTTTGTACTACTTGATGACAGCGAACACGAAATAACGACTCTGGTGCACAGCCGCTTTATTTTACTCGGTGGCAGTAAATTCAATAAAGTCCCGTATTTACACTGGAATTTTGTTGGTTACAGCAAAGAGCGCATCGAGCAAGCAAAACAAGATTGGCAAGCACAGCGTTTTGCTAAAATCCCCGGTGATGAGCTTGAGTATATTGAGTTGCCCTCACCTAAAAAGTAAACTTTTTCAGTATTTACAGGTACTATTAGGTAGTTAAGTAAGCAAAGGAACATCATGCTAAGAATTACGCTAGAACAGTGGCGCATGTTTCGTGCTGTTGTTGAATTTGGAGGCTTTAACCAAGCCTCACAAGGTATTCATAAAAGCCAATCGAGTATTCATAATGCAGTTGGCAAAATTGAATCTGCACTCGATGTAAAGTTATTCAGCATTCAAGGCCGCAAAACCGTGCTCACTGAAGCTGGCGAAATGATGCTGCGCCGTGCTAATTACTTACTCGATGAAGCCGCAAAAGTTGAGGCAATAGGCCAGACGTTAGGTGAAGGCATCGAAAGCAAATTACGAATTGCTGTTGATGCTATTTTCCCACAGCAATTGCTTTATAAAGTGCTTAACGATACCTCGTCACAATACCCGCAACTGCGTATTGAACTCCATGAGTCTGTGCTGATGGGGGGGAATGAACTGCTCGAAAACGATCAGGTTGATATTGCTATTACCGGCTTTCCAATTGCGGCAAACTTTCACGAAGAATTATGTGATATTGAGTTTCTTGCCGTTGCACACCCAGATCACCCTTTGCATGCAATAGAGCGTGAAATAACTCTCGAAGATTTAAAATCACACCGCCAAATTGTTGTCCGCGATTCAGCCAATAAGCACAAGCAAGATGGTGGATGGTTAGGTGCCGATCAGCGCTGGACGGTAACTCATTTGCGCACTTCTATTGATATGATCAGTAATGGACTTGGCTTTGCGTGGTTGCCAAAAATAGCAATAGAAAAACACCTTGCGGCTAGGCAAATGAAAGCACTTAATTTAACCCATAACAGTAGTCGCAGCGCTAAGTTACACTTGCTCTTTAAAGATGGTGATAAGCTTGGTCCAGCAGCACGCGCTTTCCTTGGAGAATTGCGTTACCAAGTGATGGAGAACCTATAGTTTCAGGGGCGTTTCAGCAATGCCTTTAACGCCCGGCTCGAGAATAAACACGCCACCACTGTGCGGGTAATCAGCGAGAACTGAGTCCTCCAGACCCACTGCAGCGGTAGTCACAGCTAAATGCATTAGCTCCTCGCCAACAAATGCGACACTCGTAACACGCGGTGCGGGCAAGCGAATAAACTGCACCTGCTCGCCGCTTGGTGAAAAACGATAAACGCCATAGCCATTCCAAGCGGCAACCCATAAATGGTCTTCGTTATCAACGGTCATGCCATCTGGAAAGCCCATACTTTCACTAAAGCGAATAAACTCTTGTTTATCAGAAAGCTCGCCCTGCTTATTCAGAACAAAACGATAGATAGTTTGTTTATCTGAGTCAGTAGAATATAGAAAATAGCCATTTTTACTCACCGCAGGGCCATTGCTGATGGTGTAGTTATGATCAACAGAAATCGGAGCTTGCCCATGTCCAAAACGATATAACTTACCACTATTGGTTTGCTCTTGAGAGTCCATAGAGCCAAAAAAACCAAAGCCTTGGCGAGACGTTTTGCCATCGTTTAAACGATTTTTTGAGGGTTCATGGTCTATTGAATAAAGTAGTTCGCGGCTGAAATTTTCACTACAAAGTTTATAAATACCTTTGGCAAAGCCTGCAACTAGTTCACCCTGCTCGGTTTCCATAACCCAGCAAATAGGCTCTGGCATGGTAAACTGGCTAACTCGCATTGATTGGCAATCTAAGCGAAACAAGCGCTGCCCTAAAATATCTACCCAAAATAAGCAGTTATGTGCTTTTGCAAAATAGGCCCCTTCGCCTAATTGGCACTGGCTAGAAATAATCATTTTGATGGTGTCATCGAGCATTGGCTTCACTACACGAACAGCTGAACTATTCTCATTCTATCTATGTATGAAAATAAGTGCTAGGCCAGATAACCCCGCAACGAGTAAGATTATGCCGCGAATGGCCTTCTCGTTGAGGTTATTGTTAATCACAAACGACAAGCCCCAGCCAATTAAAATTGCTGGCAAACAAAAAAAGAATAGCTTTACATCAGTCATATCGGCGGAACCTGTAAGCATCAATACGATAATGCCAAACAGGTTTATAAACACGAAAAATGCACTCAAGTTAGCTTTAATTTTTTCTTTATCTTCAGCTTGGTAGAGTAGCCCCATTGGTGCACCTCCTGCAGAAGTTGTGGTACCCAAAAAGCCCGACGACATTGATGCTAGTAAACTAGTAATTGTTGAGATTTTCGGTTTCATACCTATGATAGACAAAGCCACCACCACCAAAATACTCAACCCTAGCAGAAGCTGATACTGCTTCGCATTGACATACCACATCACGACAGCAGCTAAAATGACACCTATAGCACCGCCAATAATAGATATACCAGTTTGCTTCATGTCTATCGCGCCACGGTGCTTAATCATTAATACCGACGTTAAAAACAGCGCATTCAAAATCATTGGCCCAGGCACCAGATCTGGCATTAGCCAGTAAAGCACAGGCACACATAACATTCCTAAACCAAAGCCAATAACACTTTGTAGGCAAGCACCAATAATCAGAATTAAATAAACAAGTACAAAGTCGGTCAAACTTTCTTACCACCTTCCTAAGTATGAGCTCTGCTGAGCCTAAATCGTATATTTTATTATTATAGTATCATTTTAATTATGTAAAATTTTTATTTCACGCTAGTCATTTTGTTATCGTTTCGCAAGATTATGTCCAACCCGCATCCACTATCAATGATTGTGCAGTCATCATACAGCTGTCATCTGCGGCCAAAAATAGCGCGGCATTCACTACATGGTCTGGTTGAATAGTTTCGTTAATACACTGACTTAAACGAACATCTTCAATCATTTCTGGGGTTAGCCAATGCGTAATCTGGCGCTCTGTCATCACCCAACCTGGTACCAGTGAGTTCACACGAATATTATCTTTACCATATGAAGCAGCTAATGAACGGGTTAAACCTTCAATACCCGCTTTTGCGGTTGTGTAGGCTGGCATGCCGGTCTGCTTAATACGCCAGCTTACCGACCCCATATTGATAATGCTACCACCGCCTAAACGCTGCATCTGCTCAACCACTGCTTGAGATGAAAAGAAACACGGGCGTAAGTTAACTGCAAACTTGTCTTCCCAATATTTCACATCCATATTCTCTGCAGCATGACGAGTGTCATCGGCTGCGTTATTAATTAACACACCAATATCACCTTGCTGCTGGCGAGTTTGCTCAATGGCCGCTTTTAAAGCTTCAACATCACGTATATCACAATGGATAAATTGTGGGTCAAATTCATATTTACCAGCTAATTTTGCGCACAACGCATCGCTTTGCTCAGTTGCAATATCAACAAAGGTGACTTTCGCGCCCTGCTCGCAGAACCGCCTTACCATTACTTCACCAATTCCCGATGCACCGCCAGTAATAAACACACTCTTACCAGCAAGGCTTGGGTAAACTGTTTTTAGCTCGTTTGAATTTGGCATGATAACCTTATGTTTTAAAAGTCATTACAACGTAAAGAAGCGATACTTATTGAGCCGCTTCTTTATCAGCGATTTCTTTTTCAATAAACGCCATTGCTTCATCAATCATGTACGTCATCATGTTTTTAGCACGCTCAGGATCGCCGCTCGCAATTGCGTTATACACTTTAAAGTGCTCCTCAGCGATGGCCTTTTTATTGCCTTTAGCTGGTGTAGTATGCTGAATACTCACGTGCAGCGCTGTGCGAATAAAATCACGTAATTGGTAGAAAAAACGGTTACCACTGGCATGTAAAATTGCCGTGTGAAATGCAAGATCAGGCTCATGCATCACACCTTCAGGCTCTTCTGCCGCTGCTTGCATTTTATCTAGTGCCATTTTAATTTCTGCAATTGCCGCTTGGTCGCCTTTTCTTGCTGCAAGTGCTGCTGCTTGAGGTTCGATAGCCAAGCGCACTTGTAAGAATTCTTTAAGTACGTAAAGTGAAGGGCTGCTTTCTAGTAACCATTTTAATACGCTTGTGTCGTATAAGTTCCAGTTCTCCGCCGATTCAACACGAATACCTTGTCGTGGACGAGAAGAAATCAGTCCTTTTGCAGCAAGCATTTTCACTGCTTCACGGACAGCTGTGCGGCTAATACCATACACTTCACATAGTTGTGCTTCAGTTGGTAGCCCCGTTTCAGTGTTATAATCACCAACAATAATTGCTTTACCGAGCTCATTGGTAACTTGTTGTGATAAGTTTAAATTTTCTAAACGCGCCATGTGTGTTCCTCAAAAGATCTGAGTAATATGATACATCTATAAAGCTATTCCGTCATCCTGCAAATAATCTATTAAAATCAATAGCAAACAAAAAACAACCTAATACAAGTGTCTAAAATTCACACAGTATAGTCACCATTTAGAACACAGACTGTCACCTTATTTTAACAAATCTCTTTCACTCGGCCTATTTATAATATAATATTTTTATTCAACAATTATAAAGCTAAACTCTCTTTTCAAAATTAGGTGGAACACACGATGGTCGAACTAAGTACCTTAGACTGGGCAGTGCTAGCAGGATTTTTTGTCCTGTTACTTGGCGTTGTCGTGATGTCTATGCGACAAAAAGAAGAAGACACCGCTGATTACTTTTTAGCGGGTCGTAATGCAAGTTGGTTAGTGATTGGTGCCTCTATTTTCGCATCAAACATTGGCTCAGAACATTTAGTGGGTCTTTCAGGTTCAGGTGCACAATCGGGTATGGCACTAGCTCACTGGGAGATGCAATCGTGGATCATTCTACTACTCGGTTGGATTTTCGTGCCTTTCTATTGGAGTAGTAAAGTCTACACCATGCCTGAATTCTTAGAGCGCCGCTTTAACTCTAAATCACGTACTTTCTTATCTGTAATCTCATTGATTAGCTATGTATTAACCAAGGTCGCAGTAACGGTTTATGCCGGCGGTATCGCATTTAAAACAATCTTAGGTATTGAGAGTATTTGGGGTATCGATTTCTTCTGGATCTCAGCCATTGGCCTTGTAGTGATCACGGGTATTTATACGGTGCTTGGTGGTATGAAAGCCATTATGTGGACCTCTGTGTTGCAAACTCCGGTGCTCATTATTGGCTCCTTAGTCATACTCGTTGTTGGTCTAGATAAAGTAGGTGGCTGGGCAGAAGTTGAGCGTATCAACGATGCTAATATGCATCTTATTCGTAGTGCTTCAGATGCTGAGTTCCCTTGGCCTGGCATTGTATTTGGTTCATTCATTATTGGTTTTTGGTATTGGTGTACCGACCAATACATCGTACAACGTGTTTTATCTGCAAAAGGCATTAAAGAAGCACGTCGCGGTACCATGTTCGCCGGTTACTTAAAGCTACTTCCTGTATTTATCTTCTTAGTGCCGGGCATGATTGCATACGCATTGAATGTTAAAGGTATTATTAGCTATGACAGTGCTGACCAAGCATTCCCAACTCTCGTTGCTGAGCTATTACCAGCTGGTGTTAAGGGGATTGTAATTGGTGGTTTAGTAGCAGCTTTAATGAGCTCTTTAGCATCATTATTTAATTCGTCAGCGACCTTGTTCACGATTGATTTCTATAAAAAATTCAAACCTGAATCGAGTGAAAAGCATCTTCTTAAAGTAGGCCGTATTGCCACTATCGTTATTGTTATATTAGGCTTGCTGTGGATACCCGTCATGAGTTTAATAGCCGATGTGCTTTATGAATACTTGCAAAGTGTGCAGTCTCTTATTGCACCGGGAATTGCAGCAGTATTCTTACTAGGTTTATGCAGTAAACGCATCACTCCAACTGCTGGTTTTGTGGGTTTAGTATCAGGTTTTGTGCTTGGTATGATCCGCTTAGTGTTGCTGCCATTTAAAGATGATTTAACAGGTTCATCATTTGCGTGGATCACCACGATGAACTGGTTATATTACTGTATTCTGCTATTTGTCGTGGTCGTTGCGATTATGATTGTGGTGAGTATTTTCACCAAGCAAGCAGACGAAGAACAATTGAAAGGTCTTACTTTCTCAAGCCTAGATAAAGCAACGATGAAAGAAGTAGCTGCTGGCTTAGATAAGTGGGATTACATTCATACCGCGGGTATTATTGGTATTACTGCCTTTATTTACTACCGCTTCTGGTAATCGTTCGTTCCCAAAGTTGTAGGGCGCCAATTGGCGCCCTTTTTTTAAAAGTTGTTAATCGGCGAGTTCTGGTGAGAACACTGGAAAACCGTTTTTATCCCACGTAATAATGCGTGCTCGCGCATGGCGATTTGGGTCTGTCAGTGGTGTGCCTTTCAGCTCTTTATAGTCACGACTGTGATAAATCATTAAATCGGTTACACCATCTTCAGCTTTTACAAAACTGTTGTGCCCAGGGCCAAAACGACCTAGCTCAGCATTGGTGGTGAACACCGGCTCAGCCTTTTTATGCCAACTAGCAGGATCAAGCAAATCAGCATTCACATCTGCCCATAGCAAGCCCATCGCATATCGATGATCGGTGGCACTGGCTGAATACGTGACAAATATTTTATCACCGTGGGTGATGACTGCAGCACCTTCGTTTACCTTGTAGCCTTGCACTTCCCAATCAAGGGTTGGCTCTGTAATCGCGATAATGGGTTCTTTAATTGATGTTGGTGAGTCCATTTCAGCTAACCATAAAGCAGAGTTATAAGTTGCAGGCTGGTTCTGCTGCGCCCAAATCATATAACGCTTACCCTTGTGCGTGAAACTTGTGGCATCAAGCGAAAAACTATCAAGGTGGCTGGTTACTTGCCCCATTTCTTGCCACTCACCTTGCATCGGATTAGCACTGTCGTTTTTAAGCGCATACATACGAATACTGAACGGCTTTTCGATATCACCTGCGGCGAAGTAGATATACCAACTGCCATCAATCTGATGTAGCTCAGGGGCCCAAATATTGACACTCATTGGGCCTTTATCGCGCTTTTGCCAAATAACTTTCGGCTCTGCTAATTTTAAATCGTTTAAACGACAAGCTTGGCGCAGCTCAATTTCATCAAATTTCGGCGAACTACCAATAAACGTGTAACAACCACTTTTATCATCACGAACTAACCATGGATCAGCACGTTTGAGTACAATGGGGTTATCAATTGGCGCAAGAGTCTTGCTACTATTAGCATCAGCAAAGGCTGACAATGACGAGGCGCTTAACGCACTAACAAGCGTTAGCCGAGATATTTTTTTGAGCATAATGTGTCCTGTATTTCGTCTCGATTTTATTGTTAATATTGTATTACATATTATATAGTAGCTGAATGAACACAAGAGTTAAAACAACAAAAGGTATTCAAGCATGAGACTCGTAAGTAACGTGACACAAGCGATGAAGTGGCTTTCAACAGGGCTACTTTTTTCTGCCGCAGCCGTATCTGCAAAGCAAGTTGAAGTACACGATCCGGTCATGGCCAAAGAAGGCGACACGTATTATGTATTTAGCACAGGCCCTGGCATTACCTATTATGAATCGAAAGATTTAACCAACTGGAAACTCACAGGTCGCGTTTTTAAAGATGAGCCAAGTTGGGCAAAGCGTGTTTCCCCTAATTTCGGGGGCCACTTATGGGCACCCGATGTATACGAGAAAAATGGTAAATTTTACCTTTATTATTCAGTCTCTGCATTTGGCAAAAACACCTCTGCAATTGGTGTAACGGTTAACGAAACCCTTGACCCAGCCTCACCTGATTACAAGTGGATTGACTACGGTATTGTGGTTGAATCAGTGCCAGAGCGTGACGATTGGAACGCTATCGACCCTGCGATTATCGTAGATGACAAGGGTACACCGTGGATGAGCTTCGGTTCGTTTTGGGGGGGCTTAAAGCTAGTACAACTTGATGATGACATGGTTCGCTTAGCAAAGCCTGAAAAATGGCACCACATTGCGAGTCGTCCAAACACGGAGCATGGTCCGATTGAAGCACCTTATATCTTTAAAAAGAACGGCTATTACTACCTATTTGTATCATTTGATAAGTGCTGCCAAGGTGTAAAAAGTACTTACAATGTTCGCGTAGGTCGCAGCAAAAATGTTGAAGGCCCATATTTAGATAAGCAAGGTCGCTCAATGATTGATGGTGGTGGTAGCTTAGTTATTGAAGGTAACAAAGATTGGGCAGCCCTTGGTCACAATGCTGCATATACCTTTGATGGTAAAGACTATTTAGTATTACACGCCTACGAAACAGCAGATAATGGCGTGCAAAAGCTACGTATTTTACCTATGAGTTGGAAAAACGATTGGCCTGTTGTTAACCCAGCCGACCTAAATAAGCTTACAACCAAGCTTAAAAAGTAATTATTCAAACGTAAAAAACCTGCAAAATTGCAGGTTTTTTATTTACTTAAGTGACCTAGTTTGAGGTTCCAAGAAGGTACTATTAATTAAAATCAAGCAAAGTAATATCAACTAGCATGGGGCTTTGACAGCCTTGCTGATGCTTCTCGTCAATAAAAGAGCTATACACATCACGTGCAAGGTGCGCAGGTATTAAAATCTCAAAGCGACTGCCTTTATTCATTAATTGCAGCGCCTCTTGTAAGCCCACTATCGCCTCTGCAATTTCGTACTCTACAGCAGCACCTTGCTTGCGAGTATCGAATAATACCCGACCATTTTTAAGTGTAACCCGTTGATGCACAACCACTGTGGCATCCCAACTAGGTTTATCCCCCTGACCTTGCTCAATTATTCGATAACCAAGCCCTGTGGGTGTGTGATAAAAACTGTGTTGCTCAGCGTTGTTATCTAAAAGCGACGGTAAGATTTGCTCTTTAGCCGTCGCAAACACATTGTTGCTTAACATAGCCAACTCTTTATTGTGTGTTGATTAAACGAATACCATAGATACCACCAGCAACAGAGTCTTTGTCGGCAGCAAAACGTAAGGTAAGCGTTTTCGACTTTTTCATTGCCTCTGTTAATGGGTAATCAATGGTGTAGAACTCATCAGTTGGCTTGCCTACGGGCAAACTAACTGCAGCTAATTGCTCACCATTTAAATTAATAGAGAAATGACGGTCCACATCGCCAATAAAATAGCGAACACGCAAAGCAACCGCTTTTTGTTCTGGGTTACTAAGCTGATACTCAAACCAACCTGTCGCATCGCGCCAGTGATGACCATTATTGACACCTGCACGGGTTCCTTCACCTTTAAAGTCGTGTTCAACTTCAGGTTGTTGCTCACCCGGCGTAATTTGATCAACGGTTAATAAACGAAGTTGCTCTTTCGCTTGTTCAACAGCTTTTGCATTGGCAACAAATTGCGTGAACTGAGCTTTGCTTTGCTGCGGCCAATACACTTGATAGCGGCTATCGTGCAAACGGAAGAACGGAATTAACTCCGTGCTCTTGGTATTATCAATTCCTTGCTTAGCAATCGCCACATTTTTATCGGCGATAAATGCTAGCTCTTGACCCGGCTTACGAGTGAGGTCGGCAATAAATTTTTCTGGCTCACTCAGCATGATTGGCAGAGCCTCTGGCGGGCATGTTGGTCCTGCGGCTATGTGGCCCATGCGGCTATTGTCAGCAACAAAGTTAAGCTTTTCATTTGCAAAAGCGTGTACTTTAGTAGCCATTACAACAGGTCCGTACATCACAGAATAATAATGCTGACCATCAGGTAGCTGCTCAGTATAAAGCTTAGGGCTAAGTTCAAAAGCAAGCTTATCACCGCTTTGCCATGCATGGCTGATACTGTAATAACCGTCTTTTTCGGTTGCGCTTACAGCCTGTCCATTTAAAGTAAAGCTCAGCTCACCCTGCTGCCAAGACGGTTTACGAATATGAATTACCGACTCAGAGCTTTGCTCTTCAGACAAGCGATTCACAGTAAGTGAGACCTTGTTATCATCTGGGAATTGGCTGTCTTGCGTGATCTGTAAACCCTGCTGCTGCCAATTTAACGTGCTTGGAATAAACAAGTTTACCCATAACTCTTTACCGGTATTGCTATAAATCAGCTCACCATATTTGCTGTGATTTTCAATACCTGAGCCTACGCAACACCACATAGAATCTTGCACTGACGAATACATGCGGTAATGCCCAGGGCGCATTGAGGTAAAGTAAACAAGACCACCATGCTCTGGGTGTTGTGACGATAAAATATGGTTATATGTGGCGCGCTCATAATAGTCTAAATAGCGCGTATCACCGGTTTTTAAGAACAATAATTTACTCAGTTTCATCATGTTGTAAGTGTTGCAGGTTTCTGGGCCTTCAACATCTTCAACCATTGGCGTGAAGTCACTTTTATCATGAAAATGCTCACGTACCGAGTTACCGCCAATAGATACTGAGCGCTCTTGGCTTACTGTTTTCCAGAAAAAGTCAGCACCTTGCTGCCATGCTTTATCATCGCTGGCATTAGCCACTTTCAACATACCAATAATTTTTGGTATTTGTGTATTGGCATGCAGGCCAGTTAACTTATCTTCTTTATGTAACAACGGTTCAATAATGATGTTATGAGAGAACTGTCGGGCTAGTTTTAAGTAGCGCTCATCGTCACTGATAAAATACATATCAGCAAAAACATCATTTAAGCCACCATGCTCTGAATACAGCATTTGTTGAACTTGCTCATCAGTTAGCTTAGCAGTGGTCGCTAAGAACCATTCGCCTAACTTAAATAGCATTTGTTTGGCTTTATCACTGCCTGCCACGTCGTATGCATCACGCAAGCCATGGAAAATTTTATCGATGTTATAAAGTGGTACCCAGCGGTCGTTTAAGCTGAATAAGTCGGCTTTGATTTCACCTCTTTCAATCTGCTGCCACATTTCATCGCCATTTGGGATACCGCCTAAGTAACCACCTGTGGCTTGTTGAGCGCGATCCAGCTCACTCAGCATATAATCTAAACGCTGCTTTAATTCTTCATCACCTGTGGCAGCCCACGCAAGGCTCAAGGCAGAAAGATAATGACCGCCAATATGCCCATCAAGGCCTGTACTTTCCCAGTTGCCATAGTTTGGCGCTTTTGGCTCAAGGCCTGCTTCACGCAGATAAGGAGCAAGCAGCTGATCAGGATGAAGTGCTAATAAATAACGCACATTCGTTTGCTGTGCATGTAAAAATGGGCTGGCGCTTAAACTTACTTGGTTTAGGGCAAATAAATGTTGTTCGCTGGTATGTTCAGCATGCTCAACAGAAGCAGCTTGTTTACTGTCAGTTGGCATTTCACTGCAACCGCTCACAGTTAATATTGCAGCGCAAACGCTTGCCAAATAGCTAACTTTGAATGTGTTCATACTGTTGTCTCCCAGCGAATTGTTATTTTAAAGAGCAAAGCGCACACACTTATCTAGTGTGTGCGTTTAAAGAGTGGTTATTTTGGTAGGCGCTTATGAATAACCATATCTGTATAGTACTCATCGGTAATTTTGTATTTTTTCAAAATCAGACCTAGTAAGGCGTGGAAAACACCCGGAATGATAGTTAGCATCAGTGCTAAGCCCATTAGGGTAAATTCGGTTTGCTCAACGTTAGGCTTGTACTCAAAAAATGCCAGTAATAAACCACCCGCTAAGCCCGCTAAACCGCCCCCGGCTTTTTGGCAGAATGAAATACCACCAAACGATAGACCCGATGCACGGACGCCGTCTTTAATTTCACCGTAATCTACGGCTTCAGCAATAGCAGACCAGAACACAGGTGCATGTAAATCAACCACAAATGACAAGATGATATAAAGCACAAACGCCATCATTACATCGCCCGGTTGCACCACAAAGTACATTAGTAATGAAATAAATAGCACGGCAATTTGTGATTGACGGAATAGCTTCATTTTACAGTAACGCTGGGTGATCCACGTACTTGCCACCATTGAGACAATAGATGCTGCAATACCCGCACTGGTAAAGGCACCTGCTAAATCTGGTACACCTAAGTAATAGGTTGCGTAATACATAGCGACACTGCCACGAATCGCATAACCAAGCGTACCAAGTACACATGCTGCACACAGTAGTAACCACTGGTCGTTTTTAATAAGTACTTTTAATTGCGTAAGTACGCCTTCGGTTTGTGGCTCATGGGTAATACGTTCGCGAGTAGTAAAGAAGCAAAACAAAAATAGTGCTACGGCACATGCCGATACCAATGCCATTGCCAGTTTATAACCATACGACAAGCTGCCATCACCCCAATATGAGGCAAGTAGCGGCACTGAAAATACGATCACTACATTGGCAATCTTAGCGAAGAACATACGGTAACCATTAGCTGACAAACGCTCTTTAGGATCAGCGGTTAATACACCAATGTAAGAGATATAAGGAATAGCAACACCGGTAAACATCAAGGTTGCAAACAGGTAAGTGGCATAAGCCCAAGCCAACTTCATGTTGTAGTCGAAATCAGGCGTAGTAAATAACAGTACGACCGACAAACCATATGGCACAGATAAAAATAAGAACCAGTGACGGAATTGACCCCAACGGGTTTTCACTTTGTCGGTGATCACCCCCATTAATGGATCGGTAAAGGCATCAACAAAACGCGCAACTAAGAACAACACACCCATATCAACCGGATCAAGCCCGTAGATATCGGTGTAAAAGAAAGACATAAAATAGAATAACGCTGCAACCATGACATTTACTGCCATGTCACCGGCACCAAAGCCGACCTTTTCTACAACGGATAACTTTTGAGATTCCATACAACAACACCCTAATTGGTCAATAGTGAGCCGCCGCTCACTATTTCAAACAATGTCGAAAACCTTCAACATTGTGTATCAAATAAATTTACAGCCTTAGATATTACACAGCTTGGCCATAGCGTTCGTTATTTTTGTAAATTTAATGCTAATCTAATTAATAGTATTATCATACTTATTAAATCGCAACTCTTTTCGACCGATAACAAACGCTTGCTTTTTCAGCAATAAAAAACCCCAGCTAAGCCGGGGTTTTGGGTCTATTTAAGAAAATTAAAAAGAGTAACGAATACCTAGCGCAAATGTACGGCTAAATAATGCGCTATTTGAGTTATGAGTAGTTGGGTACTCATAATAAGTCTGTGCAATCTCTTCTGTTAAGTTAGTACCATCAAACGTGACCATAAAGTCTTCGTTGATATCGTAACTTAACTGAAAATCTAAGCTCTGCTCTGGACGACGATAAACTCCTAACGGGTTCGCAAATTGAGCAGCTTCATAGTTGTTTAAGAAGTCATCACGCCACACATAAGCTAAGCGCATATCAAAATCATCTCGCTCATAGATGAGCACGGTTGAATATGATGATTTTGAAACACCGAACATATCTCGTTTATCATAACCTGTAAGCTGGCCATCTTCGTAAACAGGAAGCTCTTGTTCTGAGTCTAGGAAAGTCGCACTTGCCTGAAGGCCCGCCCCCATTAACCAATCAGGTAAATTGTCTGGGAAATATACTAAACCTAACTCAAGACCATCTAAAGTACCATTGGATGAGTTATCAGGTTGATTTAAGATATACGGGTATGGCGCATCATCCTCTGGCCCTTGGTATTGAACGATACGGTTTGAACCGTAGACGAACCCTTCTATTTCACGCTTAAATAGCGTGCCATACAGTGAACTATCATCAGAGAAATACCATTCAAGTGTTAAGTCATAGTTTTGCGACTCAACCGGTTTCAAGTCAGGGTTACCACCGCTGGCTGTACCATAGCCAATGTTAGTTACATCTTCGGTGTAATAAATAAAAGAGTTTAGTTGTGCAAAGCTTGGGCGACGTATTGTTTCGGTATACGCAGCACGCGCAATCACATCTTCGCTTAAGTGATAACGAAGCACAATACTGGGTAATAACGCTGAAGAGCTATTTTCTGCACTACTAACTGCTGTTGGATTTTGGTCGATATCGAAGAATGTCATATCGGCTTTTGCATGCTCGTAGCGCAAGCCGAGCTGACCATCTAATTCAAGGCCAAACAACGAAGTTGAGAAATTACCCTGTACATACGCTGCATAAGACGTTTCATCAATATCAAAAGTTTTTTCTAAAACCACATCATCGGCATTAATACCATAAAGCTCACGGAACGAAGCACGGTTGCTATAAATATAATGACCATTCGGTACAACCCAACTTGATGGCCAATTTGCGTTACCGTCAAAAAAACCTTCGTTAACTGATGCAAGTCCTTCATCTAATGAACTAAAAGGTTGACCTAAAATACCACCACCAGCTTCACGGCTTGAATCAGTCGCGCCACGGCTATCGTAGCGTACTCCAAACGAAACGGTATCAAAACCATAGCTATCAACAAATAGATCACCATCTAATGTAAAGGTAAGTGCGTCACCTTTAGAAGTCCCGCCGTTATCATATAGCTGAGCGACATTCCACTGCGAGGTATCAGCTAAATCAGCTTCATTGGCAGCGGTGTCAGGGTTATCTGCATATTCCAAAGAAGGAATACCGTCTTGATCATTAAAATCGACATTTAAACCATAAGCCACGCGTTCACTTCGCATTGCTAAAAAGTCAGTCTCATATTGACTATCTTGATAATATATTTCAGATGCAAGATTAAAGTTATCGGAAATTGTCCACTCACCACCTAGTGCAAATACATAACTATCAGTTTTACTGACAGTCAAGTCACCGCTATTAAAACCATATGGGGCGTCAACATAACGCTCTTTAATGATGTTAGTACCATCAAAAGTTGCAGGCGGATTTTGCGTATCAACATTGCCCCACCAATCAACAAAGGTAAAGCTTAGTGCGTTAAATGATTCATTGCGATAACCATTATAGAAAGCTTCGAATGTGTACTGAGAGTCATCGTTAGGACGCCATTGTAAAGCGATATTCGCCGCAGGACGTTCACGCTTACCGGTAAAGTCACTGGCAAATACAGCGTCACGCGATAAATAATACTCGGTAGGAACACCGTTTATGTTGAGTGTTGAACCGGCTTGAAACGGTAAACCATTTTCCAGGCCTGGCTGCCAAATCAGCTCTTCGCTCGCTCGACCATCAGTAGTTTGTATTCGTTCTAGCGGACCAAAACCATCTGCTGGATTCAGAGTCATGAATGGCACCATCGCACCAGCTGCAATATTTTGGTCACGGTAATTTGTTTCGCCGTATGAAACGTTCACCAAGGCACCAAACTCACCAATGTTCGACTCCCAGCGGTTACTCGCAAGCACCGATAGATTCGGGTCTAGCTCTTCAGCTTGTTCTTGATAAATACCGCGTGCAGAAACCACCACTTTCGAGCCATCAAAATTAAATGGTCGCTGTGTTTTAATATCAATTTGCCCGGCTATACCGCTGCCCACCTGAGAAGCTGAGCGCGTTTTGTACACATCAACGCTTTCTAATAAAGCTGCAGGTATATCAGCAAGCGCTACACTTCGCCCCGCTGCTGTAAAAATTTGTCGCCCATTAACTGTCGTCGTCACATCAGTTAAGCCACGAATTGAAACGGTATTAACCTCGCCAGCACCTCGGTCTGTTACCTGTATACCCGTAACGCGTTGCAATGCTTCAACAACATTGTTGTCAGGGAATTTACCAATATCCTCAGCTACAATAGCGTCTACAACTTGGAATGATTGACGCTTAATGTTTAAGCCTTTGTTTAAACTGCCACGAATACCTGAGACTTGAATCACTTCAATATCATCAGCCTCACTTTGTGTATCCTGCTGCTCCTGCGCATACGCTAGCTGACATGAAACAGCCATTAGTATAGCGCTTGCTATGTGTGTTTTTTTGAACATGTTGCCGTTCTCCGGTTGTGATTTCCCCAGAAGGAATTCCTTCTGCTTCCCCCCCTAAATTACATGGCTTGTTGTCAGTGCCTGTATAGGGTTAGCTTTAGTTATGTTAATTGTATGCTGCCTTTATTAATATTATTG
>NZ_JAKEVN010000040.1:0-33207 GCF_022398505.1 Pseudoalteromonas sp. Isolate3
ACACTTATTTGAATGTTTATTAAAGTTGTATTTGAAAACCCTTGATTATCAATGTAACTCAAAACATCTTTTACCCTTTCACTAGTTTTATTTTTATCTAACAGCATTAATTGGTATGCAAGCGTTCTATAAAAGGTGCGTTGAAAGTTTTGATTTTTTGGATCTTGTATTCTTGCTTGATTAATCGCATTAGTTGCTTTTTCTGCTTTTAAAAATGCCGCTCTCTTATTTGGGAAGTAGCTCAATAAAAAGCTTTGCTGCATATAAGTGTTTGCTAAATGACTTTGCAAACTTGCATCATTCGGTGCCGTTTTAAGCATGTTGACTAGCTGTTGAGAAGCTTGTTCAAGCATTTCGAGTGCAGCGTTTAAATTACCGAGCCTTTCTTCTGTGGTTGCAATCCAGCTGATAGTATCTGTCTTATCGCGTAATAAATTTTTGTTATTAGGTTTAAGCTCAAGAGCTTGGTTTTTAAGTTTTAAGGATTCAGTAAAGCTTTGTTTTGCAAGTGCGTAATTAAACTGTTTTAAATACAGCGAGCCAAGTGAATTGTGTGAGTAAGATAGCTCCATAATTGAATTAAAGTCATTAGGGGCAAGCTGATACATCATTTCGCTGTAAGCCAAGTATCGTTTGAACATGGGCTCAGTCGCTAAATAATTACTTTGCTCATAAGTTAAATTACCAAGCCAGAAGGCATTGGCCCCTGCGAGCATTAGTAAATCAAGGTTGTTGGGTTGAACTTTTAGTAAAGATTCTAGGCGCGTTCGCGCATTTTCAAAGGCGGTGAGGGCTTCGTCGGTTTTGCCGCGAGAGTACGCCACTTCGCCCATGGCCTCTAAGGTTTGAGCGTATTGAAAACGGTTATTAAACTCGGCTTGTTTATCGCTAAAGTCAAACAAAGACGCTGTTTCTTCGTCTTGATTGGTAAAATACTCAAGGGCTTTATTGCTAATACCATCAAGTAAATCCATACGTTCAACGCTTCTGAGTTTGTCGGCAAATTCGCCAACCATAAAACCCAATAAACTTTCGGCCTCTTGGCGTTTTTGTTTTGCTATTTGTTCGGCGTGATAGCTGCGTACGCTCATAAATGTGGCAATAAAGGTTAAGCACACAAGTGCAGCCGCTGTTATTTGTAACACGCGTTTTTTACGTTTGGCTTTGTTGTTAGAAGCTTTAATTAACGCTTGTTCGTCACTCGATAAGCTAAACATAGGGTTTTTAACTAGGCTTTGTGCTTCTTGTAGCGGTTTGCCTTGCGCTAATAAAAAGTCGCTGTGTTTATGTTCAATCAGCCAGCGCTCGGTAGCTAGTTGCACACGGCTTTGAATTGCTAAGCTTTGTTGGTGCTCTTGCACCCAATCTATGGCGCGTTGCCAATGGCGTAGCAGCGCTTCGTGGGCAAGGCTAAAGCAGGCTTGCTCATTTTTAAGGTGCGATACAAACAAGCGGCTGTCGACCATGGCCTGAACAAGCTTGGTCGCAGCAGGGCTGGTTAATTCGCTCCAACGTGCTGCACGGCTAGTGAGTGTTTCGCCATCTGGGTTTAAAGTGATCAGCTTAGAAAGTACTGCGGCAAGTTCAGTTTGTTGGTCTTTGGGTAATTGGTAAAATACCTGTTCGGCTTTTTGGCCGATGGCTCCTTCGATGGTGCCAAGCGCTTGGTATTCAGAGAACAATAATTCGTTGTCTGGGCTGCGCTGTAAATAAAGCTGTTGCAAGGTGTATTGCAGCATTGGCAATGCATCTGGGTTATTGGCAGTATCGTTACAAAGTTGTTCATCAAGCGGTGTGTGATGCTCTGGGTGATGTTGCCAACTTAAGCCTGCTGCAAGTGCTGGCAAACGGATCATTTGCTTAAGCTCAGAGCGAGTTGGCGCTAATAAATCAAAATGTGCGCCATTGGCTTTACCTGCCATTAAACTTGGTTGACTCACTACTTGCGGGTAAAAGTCATTACGACAGGCACTAAAAATGATCATGCAGCCACTTGTTGCTAGGCGCTCAATAAGTGCTAACAGCTGGTTCCGCTCGTCATCGCTAAATAGCGGCGATGACAATAGCACTTCGAGCCGGTCGATAAATAAAAATAGATAGGGCGTAGTGCGCTCTGCATTTAGCGCTACAAGTGCTGCTTTACAGCGGGAAATAACCTGTTCTGGATCTGTTAATAACAATTCAGCCAACGCATCGGCGCTTATATCGCTAAGTACAGGTGCGTCGTTTATTTCTAAATCGAGCAAGGTTGAGGCTAAATCAAGGAGTAAGCGCTCTTTACTAACATCGGCAAAGTCGAGTTGGCAGTAACTGTGTACTCTAATGCCATCGTAGCCATTACTCGACATTAAAGCGGGCAATACACCTGCGTTAACTAACGACGATTTACCTGAACCACTGGCTCCCAAAATTAAGCAAAATGCGCGACCAAACTCAATTTGAGCCGACACTCGCTGTAACAAGGTGGCAATTTGTTTGTTACGACCAAAAAATACATCGGCTTGCTCTGGTGCAAACGCACTTAAGCCAACAAAGGGAGAATCACCTTGCCAACTGGTTTGGCTGGCTTTTTGTTCTTCGTTGAGTGGAAAGTTGATTTCGGCAATTACTCGATAACCGCGTTTACGAATGGTTTCTATGTAATGCGGATCGCTTGCTTTATCGTCAAAGGCTTTACGTAATTGGGTGATCACTTTATGCAGGGGGTTGTCACCCAGCGCTACATTTGGCCAGCAATGGCTGATAATTTCTTCACTTGTTAGTAGCTCACCTTGTTTTTCGCATAGCAGCAGTAATACATCCATCGCCTTGGGTTCAAGATGCTTTGTTTGCTCACCGCGTCGGATTGAGTTGGTAGCCGGGGTAACTTGCCATTCTCCAACGAAAAACAGTGCCGTATTCATAGTGTTATCTTCATTGTTATTGTTAGAAACGCAGTCCGATTGGACCGATTTTTTATAAGACTACGCGATACTTTGATTAATACAATATTATGAGATTAACAGCAAGCACCTTGCCTTTTCTGACATTAAAAAATCATATTGATGTCGTGTATATAAAACTTTTTGTAAAGTTTGTTTGACTTTTTGTGTTGCTAGATTAATCTTTAGTCAAGTTTACTTTACTTTTAAGGTGAGAATAATGAATCAAACAGGATTAACCTTTAAACAGCGTAATAAGCAGAACACGCTAAACCTCGCTAAATGGACATCAGCATGGGTGATTACTTTAGCAATTGCCTCATTTGGACCACATTTTTTATGGCAAGAGCAGGCTGTTTTTAGTGTTGTAGCAATCTTAATCAATGTAGTAGTTGGCATCATGATGATTTTATCGAACAAGCGACAACTACAAGGAATGGATGAGCTGCAGCAGCGTATGCACCTTAATGCAATGGCCATTACTTTGGGTGCAAGCTTGGTATTTGGTTTAGCTTATTCAGTGGTGCAATCAAGCGGTTTAATAAGCTTTAAAGAAGATATATCGCACCTCGTAATCTTTATGAGCTTAACCTATTTAGTGAGCCTTTTAATGATGAATAAGCAGTTAAACGACGAGGGCGAAGAATGAAAAACCGCTTGAAAGTGCTTCGTGCTGAGCACAACTACACCCAAGCGAAACTCGCAGAGCTTTTGGATGTGTCTAGGCAAACCATTAATGCGATAGAAAAAGGTAAATTTGACCCAAGTTTGCCATTAGCATTTAAAGCCGCGCGTTTATTTAACCTGAGTATCGAAGAGATATTTCAGGATGAGTAAGTCTGATAGCGTAGGAGGCGTTTTAACGCCGAATGTTAAATCATTCAGGTTAAACGCCACTTATCCTACGCGATATAAAATCGCTGCTACATTTTTGAGAGCTTAAGGCTTACAGCTTTGTCTTTTCATCTGCATCGCACTTAACGACCACATTAAAAAACCACCTAAGAATAGTGCCGCCGAAACATAGCCTGTTTGACTTGGCAGTGCGCCTTCGGCAATAGCCATGCCGCCAAGCCAAGGGCCAATGGCATTGGCTGTATTAAACGCACATTGCACAAGTGCGCCTATCATGGCGTGGCCTTGTGGTGATACATCCATTAATAGCGATTGGATCACAGTACCTAAACCCACGCTAAAGCCAATAAAGAAAATAACCGCATATAACAGCCAAATATTGTGGCTGGCGCTTACATAACTGGCAGCAAATACTATAGCACCAATTAGCGCTGCGCCTGTGGTTTTCAGCGGTGAGTGGTCGGCGGCTTTACCTAATACGTAGTTACCTAAAGTACAGCCAATACCAAACATGATCATGGCAACAGAGATAGTGTAAGCAGGGGTATGGGTGACTTCTAAAATAGTGTCAGCAATGTAAGTGTAAACACAAAATACACCACCAAAACCAATAATGATGATACCCAGAATGGTCCATACGAGCTTGTTCTTTAATACACTTAACTCATCGAGAATCGATGTTGGCGCGGTATTTTTTACGTTAGGTACGTATTTCACAATCAATACCAAGGCAACTAACGCAAGTACAGCGGTGCCCGCCAAACAATAACGCCAGCTAAAGTTTTGACCCACAAGGGTGACCATGGGCACGCCAACGATAGTAGCAATGGTTAAACCCATAAATACTTTTGACATAAAACTTGCGCGTTTATCGGCAGGGGCGATATCGGCGGCTAATAAAATAGCAGCGGCGAAGTAGGCACCGTGTGGTAAACCACTTAAAAATCGAAATAAAATAAGTTGCTCAAGTGAGTTTGCAAAAGCACTTAAACCATTGAATAAAAACATCATACTGACAAACATCAACAGTGCATTGCGCTTACGCATGTTGGCGGTTGTGATCATAAATAGCGGGGCACCGACGACTACGCCTATTGCGTAAGCACTGATGGCATAACCACTTTGCGCTGGCGTAGACGAAAATGTTTCGCTGATCAAGGGCAACATTGGCATCATAGAAAATTCTGATAGGCCTAAAATGAATGTGCCTAAAGCCAATACTATCAGAATGGTAAACGTGCTTGCGTTGCCTTGGGGGTTGGCTACGTTAGTCATGTAATTCCTTTAAAAATAAATTTAAAAACAAAATAGATTTTTGATAATTGAAAATGCCAGTAACAAATACTTTGTTCTGGAGTAGATATGTGTGCCCAGCGCTATTGTAATACAAGTTAACGGGGTTGATACAGTACTTTTTGGAACGTTCTATATTTGTTTGCTATAAGAAAATAACCTGAACTTCTTGAGTCTTTGCTGTTCAAATTAAATACAGATGAAAAGCCAACTATACTTGGTTAACTGAATTGGTTTAAAGGAGAGCGCAATGAAAAAGATATTTGCCTGTATCGACGGTTCATGCATGACCGATGCGGTGACAGAAGCGGCTATTTGGATTTCTGAGCGCTCCAGCCATCCGATAAATTTTCTGCATGCTTTAGAGCCACCTTTGCCGCAGGGCAGTGATGATTTAACCGCAATTATTGGTTTAGGCTCGCAAACCTCATTGTTAGAGCAATTGGCAAAACTTGAACAAGAGCGCAACAAAGTAGCGTCGCAGCATGGTCAATTATTGCTTGATGAAGCAATGAAAAAAGCCGAGCATGCAGGCCTAACCGAGATTGAGCAACAGCAGCTTTCAATGAGTCTTGTTGATGCCTTACTTGAACATGAAGACAATGCCCGCGTAATGATTATTGGCCGCTCAGGTAAAGGCCATTACGATGATTTTAAAGTACTGGGCTCGCATATTGAAACGCTGATCCGTCAGGTGCATACCCCGGTTGCGATTGTGCCGCCGCAATTTCATGAGCCTACAAATTTTATGCTGGCTTATGATGGCTGCGAAAGTACCGACAAAGCGATTACACAAATTATCAATGGTGGCATTTTATCTGGCTTAGATTGCCACTTGGTGATGGTGGATAAACAAGATGGTCACAGCCAAGACAAACTTGATACCGCCTCAGCAAGGCTGGCTGAAAACGGATTTAATGTCAGAGCGCGCATGCTCGATGGCGATGTTTACCAAGCTTTGTGGCGATATAAAAGTGACCATGCCGTTGACTTAATGGTGATGGGCGCATTTGGTCACTCTAAATGGCGGCAATTCTTTTTAGGCAGCACGACCTTAAAAATGATTGAAGATAGCCGTATTCCTTTAGTGGTGCTGCGCTAAGTTATTTACCTGTGACAGGGTGCGACAATATGTCACGTGTTCAGACTAATTAATGAGTTTTATAATCGGCGTCATTAATTATTTGCTTTGATTTTAAAAGAGTTATGAACACGCAATCTTCTCGCCCTGGTTTTTTATTTTCTAAAATTGCTGCAGCACTTAGCTGTGTTTTAAGTATTTCTGCCTTTGCTGATGATTCTATTGAAGTGATAGAAGTGCAAGGTCATGCCCAAAATAACCATCAATTAGTTGGCTCTGCTGACTCATTACTGAAAGATTTAGGTGTTGATTTTTCAGCAGCCGGAGGTGTGTCTAACTTGCCGGTGATGAACGGCATGATGGGAGATAGAGTTAAAGTTTTAGTTGATGGTGCTGATGTCACAGCAGCGTGTGCTAACCAAATGAACCCGCCACTCTCTTATGTGTCGGCAAACCAAATTGCCTCTTATAGTGTTGTTGCTGGTGTATCACCGGTAAGCAGTGGCGGTGATAATATTGCTGGTGTTATCAGGGTAAATACGATTGCCCCTGAATTTAGTGATACAGACTCAGTTAACTGGCGTGCTGGCTATGTTACTGCCCAGTATAAGAGCGTTAACGACAGCCAAGCATACGCCCTAGGTGCAAGCCTTGCTAGCAAACAGTTTAGCTTGTCTTACCAAGGTAGCTTTGAAGATGCTAACAGCTATGATGATGGGCATGGTGAGCGTGTACTTGATACCTTATATCGAGTGCAAAATCATGCTTTAACGGGCGCTATTCGTGATGAGAAGCAACAGCTTGTAGTTAAACTGACGCATCAAAAGATTCCTTACCAAGGCTTTCCTAATCAATACATGGATATGACCGATAACACCAGCTATGGTTTCGTTGCTCAGTATCAACGTGAGCTTGAAAATGGTGATTTGCAGGTGCAAGTGAATGCGCATGATGTAAAACACGAAATGGGTTTTTTCAGTAATGAGAAAACCGGCATGATGCCAATGAATACTGATGCACAAGATTACAGTTATCAAATTCACTGGCGCACTGATTTATCAAAACAGTCGTCACTAATGATAGGGCAAGAATACTACGGTTATCGAATTGATGATTGGTGGCCAGCTGTTGCAGGGTCAATGATGATGGGCCCAAATGAATACGTAAACATTAATGATGGCAAACGTGACCGCCTTGCGGCATTTGCTGAGTATCAAAACCAAGTAAACCAAGCATGGTGGGTATCGGCAGGTGTTCGTGTTGAGCAAGTAACCACAGATACTGGCGAAGTGCAGGCTTATAACGAAGGTGGTATGGGCGGCATGGGTCATATGGGATCGATGATGGATATGTCAAAAACCGATGCCCAAGCTGCGATGGAGTTTAACCAATTAGACCGTAAACGTGACGACACTTTAGTTGATATTAGCTTACTTGCTCGCTATCAATTATCGAACAACGATGAGCTGCAATTTGGTTTAGCTCGTAAAAACCGCGCACCCAATTTATATGAGCGTTATAGCTGGGGTGTCGGCACGATGGCAACCACCATGATTGGTTGGTTTGGCGATGGTAACGGTTATATTGGTAACCCAGATTTAGAAGCCGAAACAGCCCACACATTAAGCTCTAGCTACACCAAATTAGCCAAAGACGATAGCTGGCAAGTAACGGCAAATGTTTGGTACACGCAAGTAAATGATTATATTGATGCTGAAGTTACTAAGAGCTTTAATCGCACCGACATGGCGCATACTAAGCGTAATATTCTTACTTTCACGAACCTAGATGCGACACTTTACGGTGCAAAACTGGCGGGCCTGATTGAACTTTACAACACAAAGCAAGCAGGAAAGTGGCAGCTAAAAGGCTCACTAACCAGTACTCATGGCGAACGTGATGATAGCAATGAAGACTTATATCAAATTATGCCACTGCACACTGAGCTGAGCCTAGAGCACGAATACAAAGGCTGGCAAAACGCACTGAGCTGGCAGTGGGTTGATAGTAAAACTAATGTTGATGAGCGTCGTTTAGAAAACCAAACCGACAGCTATCAGCTATTGGCTATCTCAAGTCAGAAAACGTGGCAAAATTTAACCTTTAAGTTAGCAATTACCAACTTACTTGATGAATACTACCAACAGCCACTTGGCGGTGTAAGTATTGCTAATTATAAGCAAGATATGAGTAATGGCTTTGAGCAACTTGCAGGACAAGGCCGCTCGTATAATGCCAGTGTGAGTTATAGGTTTTAGGGAAGGGAGTTAGCGAGTTGCTAGGGGAAAGAGAGCTGTCAGCTATCAGCCGTCAGCTTTCAGATTAAAAACCAGAGTTTCTAGTTACGAGAGTAAAGTTAGCGAGTCAGGTCACGTGTCCGATAAAAATGTGAAATAAGCTGTCGTAGGCGTGAAATTTATTTCGCGCGTTATCTTTTTATATTGCGCGATATAAAATCGCGCCTACAATATCTCGCAACTCGCAACTCGCAACTCGCAACTCGCAACTCGCAACTCGCAACTCGCAACTCGCAACTCGCAACTCGCAATCATTTTATCGGCAAATATATATCCGTTTGCAGGTCACATTCATCTACCTCATGGATGAGGTTGAGGTAATGAAAAAAGCAAGGGAAGTCTCGGACCTCTTCGCCACTTTGCACCAGCCATTCACGGTATAAGTAGTAAACTGTATCGCTAATGGTGTCATGAGAGCCATTATGACGTACTACTGCACAGCGTCCTGCTGGGATTTCACCATTACGCACGCCTTGCGGGTTTGCAGTAATCGGTGAGGTGATACTGCCTGCAAAGTCAAAACGAAATGCATGGTCTTCAGTCGTTGCCGGATCGCTATATGGGATCCCATAAGTATTACTCGTTTTAACGGGTGAAAAGCCTGACTCTTTGCGCCACTCAATAAATTGTGCAGCGGTATTCATAAGGGTATTTGCAGCGCCTTGGTGGGTAAGTAACGCCACAGGCTGTGCTTTAAAATCAACAATGTTTACGTTCATAGGGCAAACCTTTTTATCGGGTAATGAGAATTCAAACTGTGTGTGCCAATTAGGCCAGTTTGGTTTGCTTCTGAATTCGCTTGGCGACTGCTTAAATGTGCGCTTAAAAGCACGGCTAAATGCTTCTGGGCTATCAAATTGCGCTTCTAATGCAATATCAATAACTTTAAGTTGATGCTCAAATGCAATTCGAAATGAGGCCCGCTTTAAGCGCGCAAGTTGCGCATATTTGGTGACACTTAGGCCAACCCCCGCGACAAATAAACGATGAAAATGATATTTCGAGCAACATGCCACCTCACTGAGTGTCTCCAGTGATAAAGGTTCATCAAGATGCTGACTAATATAGTCACAGACTAGCTCAATGCGTTGTTGTTGCCTCGTTTTCATAGTTACTCGTTAATGCTTTTCAGAAGTGAGGCCAGTTTGCCATGGCCCCTAAGTCGTTACCTGATTGAAATTGCGCATTTTGCTTAACATTTACGAATTGTAGCAGGTGCTTTTAAGCCAGAGAAAGCGTTAGAAGCTCCTTGAAGAAATCAGGGTAAGATAATTGAATAAATACTTTTTTATCTAGAGCGCAACGCTTTTTATTCTCTTTATGGGGTTTAGTGTTTCTTTGTGTAGCGCGAAGCGCCTCTTAATCTCTTTGTGCAATAAGTATCTTTGATGTAGACGTGAAATTTATTTCGCGTTAAAACAAATTGCACAAAGAGAACTGAATGATAAAACAATTAGTTAAAACAATAGGTTACTTGTTATTTTCTCTAAAGAGCATCGCCTCTTAACCTCTTTGTGCAATAAGTATCTTTGATGTAGGCGTGAAATTTATTTCGCGTTAAAACAAATTGCACAAAGAGAAGTGAATGAGAAGACAATGAGGGGAAACAATAGATCTTTTTTCTAACCACAGAGGACATAGAGAGCACAGAGGAAGAGAAGGAGAGACCATAATCTCTTTGTAAAAATTGTTTTCTCTGTGTAGCGCGAAGCGCCTCGGTGTTCTCTGTGGTTCAAATTGTCCTTTTCACAAAGAGAACAGAATGAGAAGACAATGAGTAAAAATAATAGATTACTTGTTGTTTTCTCTAAAGCGAAGCGTCTCTTATCCTCTTTGTGAATCATAGAAGTGTTGCGCGATGTAAAATCGCGCCTACAATTTTACCGCTGACCGCTAGGTATTTTAACTTTCCTGCTCAGTTTCTTGCTGTGCTAATTTATCGCGTTCTGCTTTTGAGATGTATGCCGGTTTATTGCTTTTATGCAATTTTGCATTGGCGCGCTTATCTTTTTGCTTAAGTTTAGTGAAGATCTTTTTTCTGCGGTTCATGAGTCTAACAAACGAATTAATAGGGTGAGTGGCTATTGTACCTTGTTGGTATTTTTAAGCGATCTATTTTGCTTGAATTAGAGATGTTATGTCGTCGTTATAAGCGTTACAATCAAGGCGACTTTCTAAAAACCTTCTTAAACTCTGGAGCTTATCTTGAAACATTCATTACTTGCTGCATTTTTATTAAGTGCTTTCTCTAGTCAGGCAGCTGTGTCTGAGCAAAGTGAAAAGCTGGCTAACTACGCGGTAGAGCAATATCAACAAGCGCAAATTCATACCTTAGAGAATTTAGTTTCGTACCCAACGGTAAATAAAGAAGGTCTAGCGACTCCTGATAACCCTGATTTCATTGGCTTTAAGTCGTTCTTAAAAATGAAAGCGGCGCAGTTTGGTTTTGATTACCAAGATTTAGGCTACACAGTATTAATTGGCATGGGTAACCAAGCTGACAAAGTAACCATAGTAACCCATGGTGATGTGCAGCCAGCAGATGCCAGTAAATGGCAGCAAAGTCCATTTAAAATGGATAAAACCTCTGAGCCAGGAAAGCTAATAGCCCGTGGGACAGAAGATGACAAAGGTGCTATTGCGACTGCATTGCATGCAATGAAGGCGATTAAAGACAACGGCATTACTTTAAATAACCGTATTGAATTAATGGTTTACCTTGCTGAAGAATCAGATTGGGCACCACTCGAAGAGTTCATGAAAACCTATCAGCAACCTAAATATGCTGTCACTATTGATGCTTCATACCCTGTGGTTGTTGCAGAAAAAGGCTGGAGCTTAATTGCGCCGACTTTCTCAGCAACCTCAGCACAAACAGGTTTATATGTCAGTGACTTAAAAGGCGGCGCCTTTGTTAGCCAAATCCCTGAAGATGCCAGTGTGTTAGTGCATAACGCTGATGCGGCGACTGTGGCTAAATTACACGATAATGTCGCTAAGCTTAAAAACGTCAAAGTGGCGATGACTGAGCAAGCAAATGGTTTGTTAGTGAAAGTGAAGGGGATTTCAGCGCATTCTTCTGAGCCAGAAGCGGGTGAAAATGCGATTGCTCACCTTGCTGAAATCTTCAAAGGCATCGATCTTGAGAACAATAGCGATGGTCAAGCAATTGAGTTTATCAATCAGCTAATTGGTCTTGATTTATATGGCGCGCAATTCGGTGAAATCGGTTACAAGCATGACTTTATGGGTCCGATGACCGTTTCGCCAACTTTATTAAGCCGCGACGGTAACGACATTAAACTGTCGATTAATATGCGTCGTCCGGTAGGTAAACAAGAAACCGTGCTTAGGCAGCAAATTAATGAAGCGCTTAGTGCTTGGCAAACCACGAATAATGTCACCTTAAAAGACACTAAAGTGGTAATTGGTACGCCAATGCTATTAGATGGTGCGCCTCATGCAGAAGCGCTACTCGATATCTTTAAGCACTTTACCGGCGATAAAGACGCGGGCTTTGTATCAATCGGTGGTGGCACAAATGCTAAGCTATTTGATAATGCGGTGTCATTCGGTCCATCAATGCCAGGTAAAAAGTACACAGGCCACTCAGAGCATGAGTTTATTACTGAAGAGCAGTTAGCACTGAACTTAAAGATGTACACTGCAATGATGATGAAGCTAGGTAATATGTAATTCTACATACTAATAAACGCCACTTTTAAAGTGGCGTTTTTGTTTTAAACTGGTGACTCATTCCAGTTTAAAACTGGGCAACAAACTTAAGGTTATAAAGTTCAGCAGAGCCGCTTTCAGTGTAATTCGCGGTTAAATAATAGCGATCGTTAATAAAGTACTTACCTTGTAAAACGAGTTCAGAATCATCCAACCCTGCACCTATGGCATAGTGATCGCCGAAGTAGTAGCTGATCATGGCATTGCTTGCTGAATCATCAAGGCTATCTTGGTGGCCAACATCGACAGTAATGTAATGGCTGCCGCTTAAATGATTAAAGTATCTGGCAGAGACATTCCAAACGTCGAGTTCATCATCTGTTTCTGCGCTAAAACCAAAGTAATCCTTATCGTTGATTTGGAGATTATACTGGGCTTTTAAGCGAAAATAATCATCACCATATTCACGCACATCCCTATTTACAGAGACTTTTAAGGCATCAATAAATAAGTAGCCAATTCCTAAGGTATAGTCATCAGTATCATCAACATCGTAAATTTCACCTGTAACAAACCAATTTTTATAATAACCTTCACCAAACATGCCAAGATAATCAGTGTAATCGCTATTAAAGTAATTCACTCGGATGTTTGAATCTGTATCTAGGTAGCCATAATCATCGAGCACACCCGAGCTCTGCTGCTCCTCAAAGTAGTAATGGCTCACTAATTGGTAAGCATTAAAACTATATCTGTTATTCTCGATGTGCGTATAGTCGATACTATTGAACCATTGTTTATTTACTTGTTGTTCTGTTGCGATTGAGCAGCTTGAATAAGCAAGTGTTGCAAGAGCAATAGGGGCTAGTTGTTTAAACATACATATCCTTGTTGTATTTGGTTTTGTTTCAAAAACATAATACAACAAGCTGGTATTTACATTGTAATAAAGTGTTGTGGGTTTGTAAGAGTCGCATACCTAATCGCCATAATACTTAATTAAGCATATTGGTATGAAAAGGCCAAGCAACGCTTGGCCAAGTGTGATTAATTAAGCTTTGTGGTGAGTGATATTTCGGCATTCATCAGTTTAGAAATAGGGCAGCCCTGCTTGGTTTGCTCGCAAAGTTGCTCAAACTTTTCGGTCGAAATTTCAGTTATTTTCGCGCTGACATCAAGTGCAATGTGGCTCACTTCGAAGCCGTCATCAACTTCATCAAGGCTCACTGTTGCTTTGGTAGTTATGTCGTCAGCGACAAAGCCTGCTTCTGTTAATGCCAGCGATAGCGCCATGCTAAAACAGCTACTGTGTGCCGCTGCAACCAGTTCTTCAGGGTTAGTACCTGGCTTATCTTCAAAGCGAGTATTAAAACCAAATGGCTGTTTATCAAGCGCACCGCTTTGACTAGAAATATAGCCTTTGCCAGATTTAATATCACCAGACCAACTCGTATGTGCAGATTTTTTAATCGTCATTGTCATCTCCTTTGTAAATTTTTTCGGCTACCGTGAAAGGCTTTCAGGGTTTTGTGCCGAAAACTGTGAGTTAACGATATAAGTGCAACTTAAACGCCAATATTTCTTTTCGCTTCGCGCTTGCAACGCTCAGAGCAGTATTTAACATGCTCCCAGTCACGCTGCCACTTTTTACGCCACATAAATGGCCTGTCACAAACTGGGCAAGTTTTGCTTGGTAAATTAAGCTTTTTATGAACCATGCTGTTGCCTTTTAAGGCTTGTAACATGCTGGCGTAGTACGGCTTTTGTGCCACGCTTCACATCATCACGCTCTCGAAATGACCATAATCGCTCACGAGCATCCTTGGCAGCGCGTTCTATATCTACCATGGGCTCTGGGTAGTCCTCGCCGAGTTTAAAATTATTAAACACGGCTTCCATTGGTGGCTGTTGCCATGGCTGGTGGAGATCCTCTATGGGTAATTCTTTAAGCTCAGGGCACCAGGTTTTAATAAAAAAGCCATCAGGATCTTTGTCTTTTGATTGCTTAATTGGGTTATATAAACGAATAGTGTTAGTTCCTGTGACCGATGCTTGCATTTGGATTTGTGGGTAGTGAATACCCGGCTCAAAATCTAAAAAATAACGCGATAAAATAAAGCTGACTGATTGCCAATGGATATTCATATGATGGGTCATAAAACTCACTAACATAGCGCGCATTCGAAAGTTAATGTAACCCGTTGCTGCTAGACAGCGCATGCAAGCATCAATAATAGGAATACCTGTTTGACCTTGCTCAAAGCGCTTTAAGTGCTCTGCAACGAGTTCATCATCGCGATAAGGGTAACGCAGGTAGCCTGCATTTTGCGGTGCAAACTCCATACTGCATTGAGTTTCGAACTTTTGCATAAAATGACAATGCCAATGAAGCCTAGACTCAAAAGCATGTAATGAACGACGCCAGCTTCTTGGTTGCTTGGGGAGGTAATACTTTAATGTCTGATAAACTTGTCTCAGACTTAAATTTCCCCATGCTAAATAAGGAGAGAGCCTAGAGCATGCATACCTACTTTGTGATGGGCTGGAAATTCCTTTTTGATAATCTGCAGCACGACTTTCGATAAAACTCCTCAGGGTAGCTCTAGCAGCATGAGGTCCGCCATATTGAAAATATTTATCATGGGATGCTAATTTATTTATGTAGTTCGGTATTTGATATTTTTTAGGTAGTATTGCTTTAAACTTGAGCCAGTCAGGGTTATCAAGGGATTCATTCATCACTGTGTGCCAGTGATCTTGCCAGTCACATTGTTTGGGACGAGCTCTAATTACACCGCCCAGAGGTGTTTCATTCCATGTAATTGCTCTTTTTTCAAGCCAATGCCTAACATCTTTGTCTCTGTTGTAGGTGTTTAGTAGGCCAATTTCTTGATGACTGTATACGGTCTTTATTTCAAATTCATCATTAAGTGTTTTAAATAAACTAATCATTTCTTGATTATAAATAGCAACTTGAGTCTGATACTTTTTAAGTTGTTTATTCATATCGACTAATGACTGATAAACAAAGCGCCAATGTCTTAAGCTGTAATGAGGGTCTTCAATCAGCAAAGGCTCGAAGTTATAAACTAACAAGCAAGGGAGATCAGATTGTACTGCTTTGGCAAGAGGTGTGTGATCAGAAAACCTTAAATCACGCTTGAACCACACTATATTAATTGCTTGTTTTTTTAAATTACTCATGACTATTGCTACTTTTAACTTCTGAGCAGCAATACGGGTTATAAAGCGTTTTAGATTACTAAGAGTTGAGTACAGATAATAATAAAGCGGTCATGATGACCGCTTTATTGCTTAGCTTTAAGGTATTGGCGTTTTAGATTGAAGCAGCGAAAGATTTAATCTCATTTGCCGCCGTTTCTAAGCTTTCCTCTGCGCCCGGCATCGCTAAGCCTTCAGCATAAATAAAGTTAACATCTGTCATACCCACAAAACCAAGTACATCTTTTAAGTATTTAGTTTGTGTATCCATGTCGGTGCCTTGATACATACCGCCACGAGCAGCAAGTACCACTACTTTTTTGTCTTTAATTAAACCTACAGCGCCTTGCTCTGTGTATTTAAATGTAATACCAGCACGAGCAATACGATCAATCCAAGCTTTGAATGTTGATGGAATACCAAAGTTATACATTGGCATACCAATAACGATAAGTTCGTTATCGTTAAGTTCCGCGATTAAATCGTCAGAAATTGCAGCAAGGGCTTTTTGCTCATCGCTACGTTCATTTGCATCAGTCATCCAAGCAGTCATTTCTGTCTGCGTTAAGTGGGAAATCGCATTGTCGCTTAAATCGCGAGTTGTTACTGAAATTTGTTGGTTGTTAGCAAGCTGCTCAACAAATTGTTGGCTAAGCTTGGTTGAATTACCTTGTTCACCATTTAAAGATGAATTTAACACAAGTACTTTTTTCATCATGTCACCTAAGAAAACTGAAGTTGTGCAGTCATTATAATTAGCAATAAATAAATTAATAATGCTATTAATCGAGTGGTTTATTCGTTTTAAACGAATGAATGGGGTGGGTTAGTTTTTTAGGCTACTTTTCATAGCTGTGAAATAGAACTTGGAGCAGGCTTTATAAAGTAAATATATTAGCCAATTAAACTTTATAGCGGGGGTTACCAGCTTTTACATCAGCTAAATTGTTTAAAACTAATAGAGAAAAGGCGACCTAGGTCGCCTTTTTTAATTACTGATTCTGCGTCAATTTTATTTATAGGCTAATTCAGCGTCAATATTGCGCATTAAGTTGGTAACCCAGTTAATGTATTGGCGGTGAATCTTTTCACCATTGTAATCTAGGTTTATCGAATCTTTGTAATCAATAGAGTATTCTTGCTCGTTAAACGTAATATCAACACGTAATTGATGTTTACGAATATCAAGTTTACCTAAGATTTGACCTTCGGCATTTGAACGACATGTCCAGCCTAGTTTCATGCATGCTTTTAAAATATTGGTTTTGATACTTTCAAGGTCATGTTGGCCAGAGGCCATTTGCGGTACAGGGTTAGCGTCAAAGTTACGAATAGGCACACTGGTGCTACAAGCAGAAAGTGTAAGTAGCGTAAGAAGTGCAAAAGCTGCCTTTTTCATAGTAAATCCTTTTTATGGGAACAAAATTAGCGCGATTATGCGCTTTTTTTATGGCAGGATCTAGACATCAGGCAAAAACCACGCACTGATAGCACCAACTAAGCCTAAGATACTGTAGAAAAAAATCAACTCAGCAGTTGTTAAATAGCTATTTAGTAAGCCGACACTACCCAGTAATAATAATATAACCCCAATCACCGTATTACTGACGGAAACATAGTCAGTACGCTTGTTACCTTCAGCCATATCAACAAGGTAGGTTTTACGCCCAAGTCGAACCCCTTGATGAGCTACTGTGAGTAAAAAATAACATAGTGGTAATAGCCAGAACTCATTGAGCGTTTGTGGGCTGAAATAAGCAACTAAATACACCGCGAAGCCATTAACAGTAACAAGCATAGCAGCAAACATTAATACTTTACGGCTCGATAAATCACTTAGTCGACCCCAAATAGGCGCAGAGACTAAACTGGCAAGCCCAGAAAGTGCCATAAACGTAGCAAGCAATGAAAAGTCGAAAGCTTGTTCACTGGCAAGGACAATATAAAAAGGTGCACTCAAAGCAGAGCATAACAACAATGCTCGCGTGACAATAAAATGTGCAAATTGCTTATCTTGATAAAGCAGTTTTAATTTTGATAAGGCATGTAATAAGCCGTTTTCAGCGCCTTCGGTTGCGCCTTTGTATTCTTGAATACGACTATAACTGAGTGCTGCAAACAACCACATCAAAGCAGCCAACATTAATGCGACATAAACCCCATTTTCATAGCCAAGGCTTTGTAGGTACCACAGACCAAGACCAAAGGTGAGCGTCGCAAACCCGGCAAAACTGGCAGCAAGACCACTAATGCTGCCGCGTTGTTGTTTAGGTATGACCTTGCCCAGTACATCTTTTGCGGCAATCGAGTTAAAGCCGCGAGCGAGGCTAAAGACAATCAAAATAGCAATGATAGCAAAACCAGCACTTGCGCCTTGTAAGGTCAAAGCACAAACTAGCATGCCAACAATACATAAAGCTTGCACAATCGCACCAATCACCCACACCCACTTTCTGACCGATAGCTGACGAATTAAACTTGCAATTGCCAGTTGTGGCAGCATTGAACCAGACTCACGGATAGGCACAAGCCATGCTATAAAACTAGTTGGTACATTAATGCTTTGTAAAAGCCAAGGCAGGGTTACTTTTGGGTTTAATAGAGCATCGGCAAATTTACTGAATAGCTGGCTAACTAATAAGGTAATAAAATTGCCGGGTACTACCTTACAAGCTGCTTCATCAATTGCCTTACAAGCACGTGCATCTTCAGTGTTACTGAGGCGTTGGTAAATGTCTTCTTTGCTGAGTTTATTCATGTGGTTTAAAGTTATAAAAAAGGGCTAGTAAAGCCCTTAAAAATCATCCTTAGAGTGACGCTCAGCTAGTTGCTCAGTTTCATCACCCCATGTTTTATTGACTCTGCGACCACGTTTTACCGCAGGGCGACGCTCAATTTGTTTCGCCCAGCGAAGAACATGGCTGTATGACTCAACATCTAAGAACTCAGCTGCATCATATAGGTTACCAAGCACTAAATTGCCATACCAAGGCCAAATCGCTATATCAGCAATCGAATATTCGCTACCTGCCATGTAGTCATGGTCGCTCAAATGACGGTTTAGTACATCTAACTGGCGTTTAACTTCCATAGTAAAGCGATCTATCGGGTACTGCATTTTGAAAGGCGCGTAACTATAAAAGTGACCGAAGCCACCGCCTAAATAGGGGGCAGAACCCATTTGCCAAAATAACCAATTACGACATTCTGTTTTACTGGCATGATCGCTTGGTATTAGAGAATCAAACTTTTCTGCCAGGTATTGTAAAATTGCGCCTGACTCAAACACGCGCGTAACGGGTGTAGTACTGTGATCCATTAAGGCTGGAATTTTTGAATTAGGGTTAACACTTACAAACCCTGAAGAGAATTGATCACCATCGCCAATTTTAATTAAAAATGCATCGTAGTCGGCTTCATCAATACCAAGCTCTAATAGCTCTTCGAGCATGATAGTCACTTTTTGGCCATTCGGTGTCGCAAGAGAGTAGAGTTGAAGATCATGTTTACCAACGGGCAAGTCTTGCTCGTGGGTCGCACCTGAGACCGGACGATTCGTCTTCGCCCATTCACCACCGTTTTCTGCATCCCATTGCCACACTTTAGGTGGCGTATAACTGTCGGTATTACTCATTGAAACTCCTAAATTGTGCTTTAATGAATGTCATTACGAGACTACCATCCTAGTTGATCAGATAGATCAAGGGAAGTACAGTTATTAATTATGAATAATAAGGAGGATGACATGAAAAAGCATGGTTTAGCTATAGGGCTTGAGCGAACAGGTACGACTTTTTATCTCACTATTAAAGTGGTGGGTAAGTTAACGCACGACGATTACAAAACCCTCACCCCTCTCATTGATAATGCAGTAGCCGCAGTCCCAGGTGCAAAAATAAGAGCCTATGTTGATATTACTGAACTAGAAGGCTGGGAGTTGCAAGCCGCTTGGGATGACTTCAAATTGGGGCTTAAACACAACAAAGAATTTTGCCGTATTGCAGTGCTTGGCAACAAAAACTGGCAACAAGTGGCAAGTAAAGTGGGCAACTGGTTTATTAGTGGCGAAGTGAAATATTTTGAAGATCCAATTATTGCCACACAGTGGTTAGACGAATAAGGAATTGAGTGAGAGAAAACTATCAATTAAAGGTCGCGACGTTTAATTTATATAATTATTTAGCGCCACCTGACGCATTTTATGATTTTCAGCGAATTTATAGCGCTGAGCAATGGGCTAAAAAGCAGCGCTGGTTGGCCGATTACCTTAAAAACCAGCAGCCAGATATTATTGGCTTTCAAGAAGTGTTCAGTATCAATGAACTAAAACAACAAGTTAACGCGCAGGGTTACCCTTATTTTGCAGTGGTTGATGAGCCAACGGTGATTGATGATTTTATTTATCGCGATCCGGTTGTTGCCATTGCTTCACGCTATAAAGTTGTTGCTGTCAGTCAGGTTGAGGCAGAGCAAGGTGATATTTTAGCGATGGGCTTGAGTGATAATTTTAACTTTAGCCGCAGCATTATTCGCGCGACACTTGAAGTACCTCACTTAGGACACGTCGATTGCTATGTAGTGCATTTTAAATCAAAGCGCAGCATGCTCCATCACCAAGATGATGAAAGCCACAGCGAACAGCAAAACTTAGTTATGCAGTTAAAATCGCAAGTTCTTGGACGCTGGGCATCAAGCATGCAGCGTGGCAGTGAAGCAGCGCTGTTACTCGTAGAAATCATTAAGCGCAGAGCGCACACCAATAACCCTGTGATTGTGATGGGGGACTTTAATAATGAGTTACACGATGGTGTGCTTAACCATTTAATCGCTGACCACCTTCGTTTTAGCGGTTATAGGCAAAATAGCCCTTCTCGTTCAGAGTTCAAACTACAAGATAGTTGGCAACTCTATCAGCGCCATATTGTCACCGAGAACGACAGAGAAGCCACCCACTATTTTGGTAGTAGCAGCTCAGTATTTGATTATATTTTGTTATCCCGTGAGTTTGATGCCGGGTTTCAGAGCAGCTTTTTTGAGGTAGTTGATTATCACACCTATGATCAGCACTTAATCAACCCACAGTTTGCCTATGATGATCAAAGTACCGACCATGGCGTTGTGATGGTGACAATGAAATTGCGAGACTAGAAGCTCTCAGCTGTCAGTTTAAAGCTTAGGGTACTTTTGTTTATCACGCTTTGCCATAATATAACCGATGAATGCGCCGCTAATTGCGCCGAATAAATGGCTTTCGAATGAAATATGAATGCGCTGCGGTAAGACACCCCAAATCAGGCCGCTGTATAACACTACAACCGCAATACTAATTAAAATGGCTTTGAATGAGCGGTGCATAATGCCATAGCAAATTAAGTAGCCCCATAAACCGTAAATAACACCACTTAGTCCAACATGAATATTGCTGCGACCAAATAGCCAAACTAATAAACCGCCAATAATTGCTGTACCGGCAAACACCAGCCAGAAACGTTTAACGCTAAATTGGCAAACTAGCCACCCGAGAATAGCAAATGGCACTAGATTACTGAAAAGATGTGCCCAACCACCATGTAAAAATGGCGCAAAAAACACCCCTGATAGGCCTGACATTTGTCGTGGCAAAATACCTAAACCGTTTAAGTTTATGCCGGGTAGGCTATTAATTATTTGCAGTACAAGGCACACAAGCATAATGCCTAAAATTGCGAATCGCTTACTACTGATAGGAGGAAGTTTGGCAGCTTTTTTTTCAGTCATGATGAGAAGCTCTTAAATCAATTTGACCGAATGAGTATAACTTATTAAAAGTGAAGGTAAACACCTTGACGTACAAGGTATTTACCTAAGGTTTAGGGCTAACCTAATTTGGTAAGCAGTTTTTTCGCAGCAAGCTCAGAACTTGCTGGGTTTTGTCCTGTGATTAAAAGGCCATCTTCAATGGCTAGTACACCCCAATCATCGGTTTTTTGATATTGCCCGCCTTGCTTTTTGAGCTCATCTTCAACCAATAATGGTACGACATTGGTAAGCTGAACGGCATCTTCTTCAGAGTTACTAAAACCTGTGACTTTTTTATCAAATACTACAGATTTACCAGCTGAATTTTTCGCATTAAGCAGTACTGCACTGGCGTGACACACGGCACCCACTGGCTTGTCTGAGTTAAGAAATTGCTCAATTAAGTTAATCGAATCTTGGTTATCAACTAAATCCCATAAAGGGCCGTGACCACCTGGGTAGAAAACGGCATCAAAATCACCGGCTTTTACTTCATTTAATGGTTTAGTATTTGCCATTAAGGTTTGTGCTGCGCTGTCTTGTTCAAAGCGTTTAGTCGCATCAGTTGCAGCATCAGGCGCTGCGCTATTTGGATCAACTGGTGGTTGGCCACCTTTAACAGATGCTAAAGTTACCTCTGCCCCGGCATCAATAAAGGCGTAGTAGGGGGCTGCAAACTCTTCCACCCAAAAGCCTGTTTTATGGCCGGTATCGCCAAGCTCATCATGAGAAGTAAGTACCATTAAAATTTTCTTAGCTGACATAGTGAATCCCTTTTTGCTTATTAAATATCGTTAATAACACTATAGGGGCGAAAATAGAGTTAAACAACGCAGATAAATTTGACTTCATTGGTTTAATAATTGATACAATAATTCAGGTTAGATTAGGAGTTTGTATGAAAGTATCGTTCGAGCAATTAAAAAGCATGGTGGTGTTTGCCCATATTGTGCAGCAAGGCAGCTTAACTAAAGCAGCTCAACAACTAGGTTTATCAAGGGCTGTTGTCAGCTACCACTTAAAGAAATTAGAGCAACAACTAAAGCTTACGTTACTTAATCGCTCAACGCGTACCATGACCCTTACCGAAGCGGGTATAGCTTATTATGAACGTTGTCAGGCTATCACCGAGCACGCTGAGGCTGCTAACTTACATCTTGAGAACTTAAAGAGTGAACCGGTTGGGGTTATTAAGCTAAGTTGTCCGGTAAATGTTGGTTTGCAGCTAGTGGTACCTGCACTTGCTCAGTTTAGGCGTTTGTATCCGAAAATTGATATCGATTTACAGCTCAGTGATGATGTGGTTGATATCATCAAAGAGGGCTATGACTTAGCGATTAGAGGCGTAGCCCTTGAAAGCTCAAATTTACAAGCGACTAAACTAGCAAGTATGGCGACCTGCTTATGCGGCTCAGCCGATTACTTTACAAAATACCCTATACCAAAGAGCATTGCCGATTTAGCAGAGCATACATGGGTGGTGTATCAACCAAGTAGTGCTGTTGTCACGCTCGAAAAAGATAAACGCCGCTTTGAGGTGGCTGTTAGTGGTGGCATAAGTACAAATAACGCTGCTGCGCGAACTGCCTTTGTTGAAGCTGGGCATGGTTTAGCGAAGATCCCTGTTTATGATGCATTGCCAAGGATCAAAGCGGGATTACTACGCACAATATTAGATGATTACAAGACTGCTGATATTGAGCTTTATGGGGTGTTCCCGCCAGGAGCAGCGGGAAGCAAAAAATTGCGTGTGTTATTAGATTACCTAAAGGATTATTTTACTAATCAAGTTGCCACACTGACGGTTTAAATAAGCGTTCGATTAAATAAAGCTACGGCTTGTTGATACATAGTTATTGCAAGAGCTGGATCGTATCGCTCACCTTCATCACGCATAAAGGCATGTTGTGCGTTAACTTCTTGCCACTGGTAATTAATTCCTGTTGCAACAGCTTGTTGGTAAATTTTAAGGCGGCCTTCCTTTGGTACATGTGGGTCTTGCTTGCCCCAAATAAAGTGAATCTCACCTTGAATATCTGCCATGCGCTCAAATGAGTTATTCCCCTTTTGTGCTGGTAAGGTATCGCTGTGTATATCTGTCGCATATAAACAAAAAGCGGCCTTGATATTTGGGTTTAAAGCAGCACGGTACGCAAGGTGACCACCAATACATACGCCCATAGCACCAACATTTCCCGCGCAGTAATCTTGCTGAGCCGCAAATGCAATTAAAGCTTCAGTATCTGAGTCATGACTCTCAAGAGGCTTAGCCCATTTGTCGGCGTTGCCTTTATCTTTACCTGCATCATCATAGGCGAGTACCGTCCCAATAGGATTTAACTCATGAAAAACTTCTGGCACTAACACAACAAAACCATGACCAGCAAGTATTGCCGCAGAGCGCGCAATCGGTGCTGTTTCTTGGAAAATCTCAGAATAGAAAATAACACACGGGTATTTACCTTCTTCTACAGGGCGATAAATACTGGTGCGCATTGCGCCTGTTTTAGTCGCTATGTCGTGGCTATGGTGCTGAATAATCATGTTAATCCTTGTAAAAAACGGTTTAGTTAATAATACCTCAGCCCCACCTTTTGGACGAGCAAAAGCCCTTGAAATTTATTGATGCTCAGCTAGCAGGGTACTGCATACAGCTTGCGTAATAAGTGAGAGTAGCAGGCCAGTCTGAGAAAATAGCCATCACACCCACTTGCTTAGCAAGAACATCTATCACATTCATCATTTGCCCATCTTGTTTAATTACGCTGGCAATCGACTGATAATAATAACCACCGCCATTATTTAATGGCCCAGAGCGCTCCAAACTCCATGTAATAATGTTCAGGCCGGCTTGTTTAGCTTTAATTGCATAAAGCGAGGGCACGATTTTACCTGATTCATCAAGGCTCAAAAGCATCCACATTGGTGGTGCGATAATGCGTATTCCGTCGTTATATAGAGTCTGCATTGAAGGCTGCCAAGTTGTTTCATCCATGGCATCAAAGTGTGCTTGCTCATCTCGGCCATCAAGGTAAATACTGTTGTTTGCAAATTCTGGATGATTGTTTAGCCAATACTTCACATCTTCAAGGTTAAATGATTGTGGATAAACATCTTGGCTATTCACCCCTAAGGCCTGATACTCATCAAGCATTTTTTGTGCATAATCTTGCTGGCTAAAACCGTTAAATGGCATGCTGACTTCTGGGCTTTTTAGCTCGGGTGTCATTTTTACACCCAGTGATTTGAATAACTCAATACTTTGCTGGTGGGTCATTACGGTACCACTGTTTGCGTATAAATCAGTGCGCCAGTTTGGTGTTCCTTGCAAATACTCTGCGACCGTTTTGGCATTTGGGTTGGAGCCATCCATTTTAGCTTTTAAGGTTAAAAATTCAGCTTCAGTGATATCGCTGGTGCAGCATTTAGCCTGAGCTGGTTGGCCGTCTTTGGCTGGGGTAAAAGGTTGGCTGCATTTTGCTGCCAGCTCAGGAATCGCTAAAATGTTGGTAGTGGTGTGTAAATCACACTGTGAATGACGGCACACGAGTTGTTTGTCTTTAGTAAAGGCAACGTCACATTCAAGTACGCCAGCGCCCATTCTCGCAGCGGCTAAATATGACTCTTTACTATGCTCAGGAAACTGCATGGGTGCGCCGCGATGACCAATTACAAAGTCAGTTTTGTAAAAAGGGCCATTACCGCATTCAGCAAGTTGCTGCTTTAACGGCCCATCAGTCATCTTGTCGATTAAATAGTAAGGCCTAGCACCCACTTGCACTGCCTGCTCCACAGGCAGGTTTTTACAGCCTTGAATAACGAAAACTAAACAACATAAAACCAGTGCGCGCATAACAGCATCCCTCTAATCGAATAGAGTTTAGCCTATCATGTCTGCGTGGCAGTTTTATTAAGTTTCTGATTTATAATAAGTGCTAATAAGATAATCGCTGCGCCGATGGCAAGCTTGATGATATCGGCATCACGGTTCCAAATAACAATGTTAACGATTATCCCAGCTGGAATTAGTAAGTTATTCATTACTGCCAGGGCACCTACATTGACTATGGTTGCCCCCTTATTCCAAGCGAAATAACCGAGCCCTGAAGCAATCGTGCCTAAGTAAATTAACACGCCCCATTGTGTCGTTGTGGTGGGTAGCTTACTAGTATTGCCAAATAAACCGTAACAAATCAGTGCGACAATTAACGCGCCAATAAAGAACCAAGCAAACACCCGAGAGTGAGGTAATTGCTCATCTTGCATTAAACGTTTGTAGGTTACTTGCCCGGTAGCAAAGCAAATATTGGCTGCCTGCACCATTAACATACCAATGAGGTAGTTCTCATCAACCCCTTCGTAACGAATAGCGACGGCGCCCAAAATAGCTAGCATTGCGGCGAATAAAAACTTGGCATTAAAACGCTTTTCAAGCAAATCATTTAACAAGGTGATGTAAAGCGGTGTCATTACCGTAAATAGCAGTACTTCGGGCACACTGAGGTACAAAAATGAATGGTAATAGAAGCTGTACATCACGCCAAGCTGTACCGCACCTATCGCCATGAGCTTGAGTGCTAGGGCCTTAGGGGTCTTACGCCATTGTAAAAATGGTAAAAATACGCAAGTTGCCAAGCCAATTCGCATTAACACACTAAACCATGCATCCACTTGGCCTGCTAAATAAACGCCAATAAGACTAAACGAAAAGGCCCAAAGCAGGGTAACAGCAAATAAGTAGGTCATGTTTGATTAATTTGTAATTTTAAAAATTGCACTATAACAAAAAGCCCGCATTAATTGCGGGCTTTCATCATTTTGCGAATAATTTTAGGTTATTCAACCAAACCTCGACGCTTTAATAACGCATCTGTTGTTGGTTTTTGACCACGGAACTCAATGTAGCTTTGCATTAAGTCGCGGCTGTTACCTTTTGATAAAATCTCTTTACGGAAATTATCACCGTTTTCACGTGTTAAACCACCTTCTTCAGTCATGTGTGCAAACGCATCAGCTGCGAACACTTCAGTCCAAAGATAAGCGTAGTACCCTGCAGAGTAACCGCCGGCAAATGTGTGGCTAAAGTAGCAAGACTTATAACGAGGTGGTACCGGGTAGTAAGCAATACCGTGCTTGTCTAACGCATCATGTTCAAACTTTTGTACGTCTGTAATGTCAGCATCAACACCAAATGAGTGCCATTCCATATCAAGTAGTGCCGCGGCTAAATATTCAGTTGTATCGAAGCCTTGGTTGAACTTTTGTGATTCTAGTACTTTTGCAAGTAACGCTTTTGGAATCGGTTCACCTGTTTTGTAGTGCTTGGCATAGTTTGCAAGTACTGTGGGTTCAATATTCCAGTCTTCATTTGCTTGTGAAGGGAATTCAACGAAATCGCGTGCTGTTGCTGTGCCCGCTAAACTTGGGTATTTTACATTAGAGAATAGACCATGTGCAGCATGACCAAACTCATGGAACATCGTAGTTACTTCAGAGAAAGTCATCAATGTTGGCTGACCTTCAGCTGGCTTAGGAATATTCTGTGCATTGTAGATCACAGGCATGGTGCCTTTTAGGCCGCTTTGGCTAACATAGGCACTCATCCACGCACCACCACGTTTACCTTCACGTGCATAAGGGTCCATGTAGAATAGGCCGATAGCGCTGCCATCTTCGTTAAATACTTCAAACACCATGACGTCTTCGTGATAAACAGGTAGGTCTTTACGCTCTTTAAAGGTAATACCGTAAAGTTTATTCATCGCAAAAAATAGGCCGTCGTGGATCACTGACTGCATTTCAAAGTAAGGCTTAACTAAAGCTGGGTCTAAGTCGTACTTCTCTTGGCGAACTTTTTCAGCGTAAAACGCCCAGTCCCAAGGCTGTAGTGCAAAAGTTTCACCTGACTTTTTGATAACTTGTTGGATTTGCTCTGCTTCTGCTTCTGCTTTAGCAACCGCTTTCGGTGCTAAGTCATCAAGAATGCCGTAAACATTTTCAGTTGTTTGCGCCATACGATTAGTCATTACATACGAAGCCCAATCTTTATAACCAAGTAATGCGGCTTTTTCCGCACGTAGCTTAGTTTCTTTAATGATGATAGGGCCGTTTGTTGCTTGGGCGCGCGTTGAAGAGGTAGTCCAAATCTTTTCACGTAACTTACGGTTTTCAAGGCTTTGTAAGATAGGTTGGCGAGTCGTGTTCACAAGGGTGATCATGTAACCTTCTTTACCTGCTTTTTTGGCAGCGGCAGCTAGGCTTGCGATTTCACCTTCAGATAAACCTGCTAATTCACTTTTATCTTTAACTAAAATTACATCTTCTTTGAATGATTTTAAGATGTTTTGTGAAAACTCAGTTGAAAGCTTGGCAAGCTCTGCATTGATTTCACGCATCTTTGCTTTTTCAGCTTCAGTTAGTTTTGCACCCGCGTTAACGAACTTTTTGTAGTAGTAATCAACAAGGCGTTGATCTTCAGCATTTAAAGATGCTTTGTTGTCGTAAATGCTTTGTACGCGAGCAAATAAAGCTTTGTTTAAGTAAATGTCATCAGTGTGAGCTGACATAATCGGCGCCATTTTCGCGGCGATACGTTGGTACTCACTGTCAGAAATCAAACCTGATAAATTAAAGAATGCCGCAGAAGTACGGTCTAATAACTCACCAGAAAACTCCATTGCAACAAGGGTATTTTCGAATGTTGCAGGTTCTGGGTTGTTTGCAATCTTTGCAATTTCAGCTTTTTGCTGTGCGATGCCTGCTTCAAACGCTGGCTCGTAATCTTTGGTTGAAATTTTATCAAACTCAGGGGCCATGTATTGTAAAGGGCTTGGCTTGAAAAGAACGTTTTCAACATTGGCTGTTTGTGTTTCAGCGGCAGTTTCAACTTGAGTTTGAGTGTCAGCTTGCTGTGAACTACAAGCAGATAATAAAAACACACTAGCAATTGTAGTTGCTACTAAGGTCTTACGCATGAGAGCTCCAAAAATGTGGATAAATCTTTTCTAACTTATCAAATTTTTGGCTAGAAACAATCAAGTTTGTCGTTTTATTGGGGAATTTGAACGCAAATAATGACAATGAAGGGATAAAGGTGTGTAAAAAGCCATCAATTGTTTATTAATGGCTCACTTAAGTAAAAAGTGGCACTAGCTGCCAATTTAAATCTTGTTGGTAATACATCACCATAGGTTAGTTGTAACCCAACACAAACTTTTTCTCTGAGCCAAAGCTTTCTGGCATGGCGTTGCCAAACTCTTTGTTTATTAAATTCAGTGAGTGCTCTTGCTCAGCAAGTAAGTTTAAGATGCGGTTACGGTACTCTAAACTTGATTCAAATAAGTTTAGATCAACCAAAGGTTGTAAAGTGGCAAGTTTTTGTGTGAGTGTCATTTGTGACATTGTGCTCTCCTCGTGCTATTCAAAGCCTGTGAAACCTCAAGCTCTCTCTATGTATATAGCAGCTGTAGACTAAAATAGTTAATAATTAGCGCATATTGCGCATAAAGAACTTAGTATTTACCAAGTTTTCACCTATTATGCCGTGCTAAACTTAGTCACAACTGAACCAAACTGATTTTTACTAGGAATGTTAATTTATGACCCTTGCTGATCTGCAATCTGCACTATCGTTTGTTTTGTTCACCTACAATGATGTGCAAATTACTGTGCTTAAAGTAATTCAAGTCCCTTTGGCGCTGTTTTTAATGTGGTTTGTGGTCACCTGGATTGGTCGATTAATTAAAAAAGCGTTACTGGCAAAAAACTTAGGTCCTGACACGGTTCATCTATTCACCCGCATTTACCTGGTCGTTACCATAGCCGTTCTCGTTTTTACTTCGCTGGAAGTACTTAATATTCCTCTAACAGCTTTTGCATTTGTTTCTGGTGCAATTGCAATAGGCGTCGGATTTGGTGCGCAAAACATTATCAACAATTTTATCAGTGGTTGGATACTAATGTGGGAACGACCAATCCGTATTGGCGACTTTTTAGAAGTGGGCAATGCAAAAGGAGTTGTCGAGACAATTAATACTCGTTCAACCCGTATCCGCCGTAATGATGGCGTGCATATGCTTGTACCAAATAGTCACTTATTAGAGAACACGGTGACAAACTGGACATTGATTGACCGTAATGCACGTTCTTTTGTGAACGTTGGTGTTGCTTATGGCTCAGATGTTGTGTTGGTTGAGAAGCTAATGAAACAAATTCTTGATGAGCATCCAGCTATTTTAAAAACGCCAGCATCGTCAGTGTTATTTGATGACTTTGCCGATAGTTCTCTAACCTTTAGCGCTATTTTCTGGGTGTGTGCTGAATCAGAAGCGCCGCTTCGCCAAGTGCGAAGTGAGCTGCGTTTTAGCATTTATAAACTATTTGCAGAAAATAACATTACCATTGCTTTCCCTCAGAGAGATATTCATATCGATGGCGAGATAGCGTTAACGAGACGCAACAGCCAAAAATAAAAAAAGCGGCTCAGCCGCTTTTTTGTTATCGAAAGAATGAATAGTAACAATGAAACTAAGTAAACATAGGGTGGACAATTCCGTTAGTCCATAAAATAGCCGTCGCAGCTAAAATAATTACCAGTAATATTAGCCCACAAGTGACTACTGAACTGGCATAAATAAAGCCTCGCTCTTCAGGAATGTGCATTAAAATTGGCACTCCAGTGTAAAGCAAGTAAACAGAGTAAGCTAAAGCAACAAGACCAACACATACCACAAACCATAGCTCAGGTAAAAATGCGGCAAATGAAGACATAAATACCGGCGTTGCTGTGTAAGCTGCAAGCTCTAGAGTTTGTGTAAACGTAGGTTTTGCACCAAAGGTCACAGCCATCCAATGTGCTAAATAAGCAAGAGCAAAAACGCCCGCAATCAGTGCAAAGTACATCGCAACTGCGATAAGTAATGCACTATCATGGGTGAGGTATACTGCCTCACCTGAACCGATACTCCAGCCCAAATAAACTGATGAATAGTAGCCCATAATAGAAGGGATACAGGCAATTAATAATATATGCGATAAGCTATAGCGCAAGCTTTCGTGACGGTTATCAATTGTCTGCCATTCTTCGAGTGGGTGAGCGTACAAGCCCCATAAGTGGTTTAGAATCATAATTATTGCCCCTGTAAAAAAGGAATATGAGCTGTTTTATTTTTGTACAGCTTTGATTAAGTTATGGTTCAGTAATTAAGTCTTGTCAAGAAGCTGAAATAGACGAAATAGTCGATTAAATGTAACTCTTTAGTGCATATAGAAAATTACTTTGCACTGATGTGGGTCATGGAATGCGGACTTATTTATGTGGTAAAATCAAACCAAGATTTTTGATGAGAAGTTATTCTGTGCCTTATTCTGATTTGTTAGCACCCATTCATTCTTTTCTAAAGTGTGAAACACCCGATGAGTGGATTGCTGCGGCAACTAAAAAAGAAAACTTAGATATAGTTCTAATTGACCACTTAATTTGTGAGCTTAATGATAATGTGTGCATATATAAATTCAATGAGTAATTGCTATGTCAGACGATAAATTATCTGGTAACGTATATTTATACCAGCGCTTTAGTTCTCAAGCACAAGAAGGGAACAGCTCTTTGTATAGGCAAGGGGAGGCACAAAGAGAGTGGTTACGTAGTCACCCGAACTGCGTTGTGGTTGAGCTTGAAGGTAAGCCTCTCATTGATGCTGGTGTATCAGCATTTTCGGGCAAGCATTTAAGTTCGGGATCTTTGGGGAGGCTTGTTGCTGCAATAGAGTCAAAGGTAGTTCCTAAAGGCTCAATTATTCTTGTTGAGCATTTTTCTAGATTGTCTCGAATGACGATTACTGAAACGGAGAAGTTACTTGATAAAATTTGGGATCATGACGTTTCTATTGTTACAGCAAGAGACCAAAGTGTTTACTCCCCAAGTAAGCGTAATGACTTAGCAACACGTATGCGTTTAATTGTTGAGATTGATAAGGCTCATTCAGATTCTAAATGGCGTTCAGAAAAAGTAAAAAGCTCTTGGAGTCGACGAGAATATAACGCCAAAGAAAATAAAATCCCCCCTAAGATGCGGATGCCTTTTTGGCTAGACCAAAAAGGCAAGTTAAATGAATACGCGGATGTAGTGCGAGATATTTTTAAATTGCATGCTGAAGGACTTGGTCAAGTTTTGATTGAAAGAGCACTGAGAGAAAAATACGGTAAAATAAAGCCACTGAAAAATATCAATCCGACAAAAATTATCAGAATAATTCAAAACCCTAAGTGCATAGGTTTAGTTTACAATGAGAAGCTTTACGAATCGGTTGTAAGTGATAAAGATTTTTATAATTCTCAGCGGATATGTAAAGAACGACTGTTTACGAGCGTTAGACCTGACAGGAAGTGGCCCTTACATGGCTTGGTTAAGTGTGGGCATTGTGGTTCAGGTATGAGTATCCAACAATCAGCAGAGTCATTACCGTTGCTTCGATGTAGTAGAAAACAGAGATCGGGGGGAGAAAGTTGTGATGCACCGACAACATTTCCTTATGTTGTAGCTTATCATTTCTTTTTTGCTTATGTTGAGCCCTTGATACTTGCTAAAATTAGTGGTGCAAAACGAAGCTCTACCAGTCATGAGAAAAAAGCGAAACTAACTTATGAATTAAAAGGGCTTCAAACAAAATTGGCTGACCTGAAAGATCATTATAAAAATAGTGAAAAAAAATCAGGAACAATATTTGGTTTGATGGAAGAGTTAGATGATGAAATAAATGATATTGTTAGTCAGCTAGCTGAAATACAAGCCGAAATTGAAACAAAACTTAATGTAACTTCAATATCTAAAAAAATAGTCAATTTATCACAAACCGACCCTTTAAATTATAATCTCGAATTAAATCGGATAGGCAATAAGATAATTTTAAAAAACAAGGAATTATCTTTTAGCTTAGAAGAGGATAACGTTGTAGCTAGGTTCAAATTTAGCCAATATGATCGAAAACGTAAAGCCTACCAATGTGTTTTTTATGGTTCAAAAGAGTATTATAGAGAAAGTGAATATGTCACTGAGGTGCGCACATCTGATTGGGATATCGATAGGTTAATGTACCCTCACAAAAGTAGGGGATCTACTGTTGAAAATGCAGCTCGCCTCATGTATTACCTTAAGATACATTCAGAAAGTGGCTATTTAGATATATTATTAAAAGATGATTAGTAATGAACTCAAATGAAATTAATAAACTCTTAGAACCAATAAATAGTTTCTTGCAGTGTAATACACCTAAGAAATGGGTTGAAAAAGCAAAAAAACATGAGAATCTCGACATAGTACTTTTAGATCACCTCGTGTGTGAATTAAAAGCAGCTCAATCAGCAATGTTTCTAATTCGTAAGTATGCCGTTGATAAAGATAGTGGTGATGCATTACTCGAGTGGTTAAAACCTTTTGAATCTCTGATATACAAAAGAGAAGGGGACTGGCGCGACCTTAGCGATAAGAATAAATTGTCTAAGTCGATGATCCCAAAATCAGATACCCTCTATGGCCAAGACTTAATTAATAAAATGGTGATGCTAATAAAAGAAGAGCTACATCACTTTTATCAAGTACTCGAAATTATGGATGAATATGGTGTTGAATATAGAAGCATCACTCCATGTCGTTATGCTAAAGGCATGTTACGCCATGTCAAATCGTATGAGCCAGATGCTTTAGTCGATAAACTCATTATTGGTGCTTATATTGAGGCACGCTCATGTGAGCGTTTTGCAAAACTGGCACCGCATGTAGATAAACGCTTAGGTGACTTTTACATATCGTTATTGCGTTCAGAAGCGCGTCATTATCAAGATTATTTGCTCCTTGCTCAAGACATTGCTGATTTTGATATTACCGAGCGAATCAAATTTTTTGGTGGCATAGAAGCTGAGCTAATTTTATCACCAGATAAAGACTTCAAGTTTCATAGTGGTGTGCCTACACTTTCATAATGTTTTAACCTGCGAAGTTAGCGTTTCACCATCTAAGTTTAAGAAAGCTTTCATTAAGAGTTGTATCTTATTAATAAAAAAAACATGGGTTTATAAGCCCATGTTT
>NZ_JAKEVN010000041.1:0-33116 GCF_022398505.1 Pseudoalteromonas sp. Isolate3
CATATTAAGTTATATCTTTATCAAAGAGTAACTAGATTTTAAGTTTGAAAAATAACTTAGTACTATGAACAATTGCAGGCAAGTAATTTAAGCATTGGGCTACTTGAACTGCACTCTTTTTTAACATTGGCATCGAGTTGGGTTTTGTGATGAAAATAGGAAAATTAATTAGCAAACTCTTGCTAAATTGTGCTGTGATTTTCAGTATGATGACCCATGCGGAAGACATCGAATTGTATGTTAATCACAATGTTGATTTAGATGAAAAACCACGCGTACTCATTGTTTTTGACACCTCAGGTAGTATGGCGTTTTCAACCAGCTCAGGTAATAGTTGCGGTTATTCTGGTGGCTATATTTTGTGCAGCGATAGCCGATTAGGCGTTGCACAAGATGCGATAACTAAACTTGTAGATGGTAATGATGATATTGATTTTGGTCTTATGCGTTTTAATAGTACTAGCGGTGGTTATGTACTAGCGGGTATTGGTTCGCCAATGTCAACGCTGAAAACGACGATCGCCAATTTACCTGCTGATGGAGGGACACCGCTAACTGAAACTCTCTGGGAAGCGTATCTATATATTACTGGGCAAAGTTTATATTATGGCAAGAAAGTTAATGAGCTATTTCGCGATACTTCTGTAGAAAGTAAAACATCAACAACAAATAGAGTCAGGAAGTGTAACTGGTGGGGGTGCTGGTGGGAAAATGAAACAGTTACTAATTACACTTATATCTCTCCTTTTGATAACCCTGATGAAGTAAAGCGCTGTGATAACTCAGTTAATGTAATTTACATGACTGATGGTGACCCATCTGCGGGCTCTGATAATGAGCAAGACTCAAACATAAGCAGTTTACACAAGTCGTATTTCGGTAGCTCTCTATCAGATAGCGATAAAATTGCTGGTGTGTATTTGCACAAGCTTGCAAAAATTATCCATGGAACTGACAATGTTGAAGTTGATCTACGTCCAGATACTTCCGAAATTCATGAAACAGGTCGGGTTTACACCATAGGTTTTGGCTCTGGAATGAGCGACAATGGTAAACGTTTGTTGTCTGAAACCGCTCGCCTTGGAGGTGGTAAGTACCTTCATGCCAATACCTCTGATCAATTATCAGAGGCTTTAAAAAATACCATAACTCAAATTCGAGAGGTCAATGACAGTTTTACAGCTCCCTCTGTAGCGAGTAACAACGTAGATCAAACACGCAGCCGAGAATCAATTTATTATGCGATGTTTTATCCTAAAACAGGAGCTCGTTGGCGTGGTAACTTGAAAAAGTTAAAAGTGTCTGGTGACCAAATTATTGATAAAGATGGTAAACAGGCTCTAAATGAAGATGGTCTTATAGATAAAAATGCAAAAACATTTTGGTTACCAAGTGGTGAAAATGCTGATGGCAATTCAGTAGAGCTAGGTGGCGTGAACTTATATCTTTCTAATTCTTCAAGCGTTCCTAATCAAGGCAGAAAGGTTATCACCAATGTTAATGGCCGATTACTTAATTTCACACGTTACCGAGTTGTTTTTCATTATGGAACAATAGCAAAAGCAGCAGTCGATTTTGAAGCGGACGCCAATGAAGTTGAGGATCTTATAAATTGGTCAAGAGGTCTTGATATTGATGATGAAGATAAAGATGGTTCAACAACTGATTCGCGCAAAGATATCTTTGGTGATCCACTACATTCAAAACCTGTAACGATTGATTATGGAAATGATGATATCCGTATTTTAATCGGAACTAATGCAGGTTATTTGCATATGTTTCAAGATAAAAATGATGTACTAAGTGAAAGCTGGGCATTTATCCCTAGAAGCTTATATAAAATTATAAAGCCACTTCGTGAGAATCAAGCAGATACAAAGGTCTATGGTGTTGACGGGCCAATTTCAATATTTTTTGATGATAAAAATAATGATGGGATAGTTAATGACTCAGATCGTGTTTGGGCATTTTTTGGCCTAAGACGAGGTGGTAACAAGTATTATGGCCTTGATATTACTAATCCTGATTCTCCCAAATTATTATGGGATGAGCCTATTACAGGTGGAACAGGCGACTTTTCAGAGCTGGCACAAACATGGTCTAAGCCAACGGTGACGTACATTAACTTAAGTGGATACAAAGATAAACCTGTGCTTATATTTGGTGCAGGTTATGATACCAACAAAGATAATGTTATTCGTACAAACGATAGTAAAGGACGAGGCGTTTTTATTGTTGATGCCGAAACAGGAAAGAAAATATGGGCCTTAACGCCAAATGAAAATGGATTTACAGGTAATCACAGTATTGCCTCAGATATAACGGTTTTAGATTCTGACTACGATGGTTATGTTGATCGTTTATACGCAACAGATACAGGTGGAGATATTTGGCGAATTGATATGCCATCTGAGAATTATAATGATTCAACAGAGCCATGGACACATTTTAAGTTAGCTAGTTTAGGCAGTACATTAGCTACCCAAGATCGTCGTTTTTTCTATAAGCCTATGATTGCCAGGACCATGTTTAGCAAAGTATCTAAAACAACTTATCAAGGTGAATCAATTACAACACGTATTGATACGCCATTTGATGCCGTATTAATAGGTAGCGGGAATCGTTCAAAACCGTTATCAACAGCAACAAATGATCAGCTTTTTATGATACGCGATATCAATACGGTAACTCAGTCATTTATGGGAACGGATGTACCAGCGCCTATCACTCAAGCTGATTTAATGGATGTGGGGTCAGATCCATTCGGTAATGCACTAGATGACCTGGATAAATTTACTGAGCTTGAAGTAGAACTGGGTGAATTTAGCGGTTGGTATTACAACCTACCAACTACCGGTGAAAAGTCACTAGCGGCAAGTACCGTAATAGGTGGCGTTGCTTACTTTACAAGTTTTTCACCAGCATCCACTACTGATTTAGTAAATCAATGTTCACTTACCGGGGGCTCTGGTAGCTTGTATGCTTTCCACTTACATTACGGCACTAAGGTATATGATAACTTAAAATTCACTACTTCTAATGATGTGCCTGACACACCTCAACTCTACTTTGGTATAGGCGATAGCTGTGTCGATGGTAATAGTGATGGTTTCTGCGATGACAATACAAGTGAAAAGGTAAAAGAGCAAAGCCAATTCTTGTCTATAGGACCAGGTATTAAAGGTGAGCAAAACCCGTTTAAGGTTCAAGAAATTTTAGGTCCAGGGCTTACAATTGAAGATGGTAAAATCAAATTAGTGAGTGATGCAGTGCCAATTGGCTTTGGATTTAAAACGCAACAGACATTTATTTATAAGCAAGAAATAAACGATAACAGTAATTAATTCCCGTTCAAAGACTCTGCTTAACAGTTTAAAACTAACTTAGGCAGCGTTGTATGATGGAATTGAGTATTTATCTAATTGCATAATCGCGACTCTAAACCTATGATAAGTTTAAAGCGAAGAATGCTCTGAATTAACAAAAGCATAGGTATTAATTATATGAATATAATAAGGAAAAAAAACCTAAAAGGTTTTACATTAATTGAGCTGATGATTGCTGTAGCAATCTTAGGAATTATTGCGAGCATTGCTATCCCAAGTTATTTTGAACATGTAAAACGTACAGCAAGAACAGAGGCAATAACCTCATTATTAGACGCGGCTAATAAACAAGAACAATACTTTGTTGATAATCGTGAGTACACAACTTCACTTTCTGCTCTAGGTGTTGCAGAAACAACAGAAAACAATTTTTATAAGTTAAAGGCGACTGTCAATAATAATGCCGGTACCTTTGAATTAGAGGCAACACCAGTATCAGGTCCGCCACTGCAAGATTCAGAATGCACTAAATTAATAATTACAGACACAGGCCTTAAAAAATCTCAAGGTTCTGCTGATTCGAGCACTTGTTGGGGGAAATAGGCTTTAGCACTTATCAGTATCAATCATTCTGACTCGACCTATTGTACTGACCCTAATAGCAAGCCCTTTGAGGCTTGCTTTTATGTATTCTGGGCAGTATATAAAAGTGCCATTGTTTAAACCCACTGGCATACCTGTTGGGCTAAATGTTACTGAGTGACGTGGGTAAGTCAGCATATCTAATTTATTTATTGCTTCAACTTCCAATAATTTGGTATCGCCACTTTCAAACACACCAAGCTCGCCTTTATCGACAAAGACAGTTAAAGATTTATGCCACATCGCCTTGTTACAACGGTTAAGCTTTAAAGCACAAAATGTCACATAGGCATTATTAGTTTGTGCCTTGAGGCGAGTAAATTGTAGTGCTCTTTTAACTGTATGCATATTACTTTCTAAGCGGTTATTGGCGAGGAGTGGCTTATATTCAAATAAAGCGAAATGCAGTAAAAACGAAAAAATTGATAAGACTATTAGGATTTCAATTAACATAGCACCTTTAAGGCTACGCAAGTAATTATTTGTCTTCATCCTTGAAGACTCCAAATCGCGACTATTTATTAAAATGTAATAGGAGCTTTGTATTTGTCAATTAAATAGAGTTAATTACATGTTTTTGTTGTTGTTCCTTCATACATTGCGGTGCCAGACTGTGAAATAGATAAGGCTTTATTGTTATCATTATTGCTACTTGAAGGGCAATATACGAATGTGCCTGGATCAGTTCTAATCATACCGCTAGTTTCAAATCTTATAACTCTTGCACCAGAAAAACTGAGCGAGCTATTATTGGGTATCTCTTCCATTACGCGCAAAATGATATCCCCTTGGCCAGGATTAAAAGTACCGTTAGGGCTTTTATCTACAAATACAAAAATACTTCCCAGGCTCCAGTCTCTTGAACAAAATATAGATTTATTTTGTTCAATTGATTCTGTATCGCCTGCGCAAACAATGACTAATTCATCACTACTCGTCGCTTTTGCTCGTGCAAAGCTGAGCGTGCGTTTTAATTCAAGCAAGTAGCTTTCTGCGCGGTCGCTTTCTAACATATCTGAGCTATCCCATAGCGCAATGACAGCAACGATGCCAACAATGGCAATCGTGACCATTAGTTCCAATAATGTAAAACCCCGTTGTAATGATTTCATTGTTATCTCTATTCTGAATCACTTTGTTTAATAATATCATGATTGCTGATTTAATCACCGTAATTCATAGCTTTGTTTGCCATCAGCAATTGGATTGTCTAAAATCGAGTCAATCGAGAAATAATAAGTAACCCTTAAAATGAAAAAAATCGAAGCAATTATTAAACCATTCAAGCTTGATGACGTGCGTGAAGCATTATCAGATGTTGGCATCACAGGGATGACGGTAAGTGAAGTTAAAGGCTTTGGCCGTCAAAAAGGACACACCGAGCTTTATCGTGGCGCTGAGTACATGGTGGACTTTTTACCTAAAGTAAAATTAGACATCGTTTTAAGCGATGAAGATGTTGACCGTGCAATTGATGTTATCGTTAAAACATCGCAGACAGGAAAAATTGGTGACGGTAAAATCTTTGTCACTGATGTTGAGCGAGTAGTGCGTATTCGTACCGCGGAAGAAGATGAAGACGCGATTTGATAAAATATTAGATTAATCGCAAACATTAAAAAGGCGCCCTAGGCGCCTTTTTTGCTTTTTAAATTATTTTAACGCTTGTTTGCTTCTCGCGTTGCTTTAGCGTGTTCACTTAGCTCAGATAAGCCAAGTTTATTGTAGCTTTTTTCCATGATCTCAAGCGCTTGATCAAGGTAACTACTTTGTGAGTAGTGCTCAACTACATATTTGCCACGGTTAGCAGCAGCAAGGTATGCTTCACGCTCATAGTAGTACTCAGCAACTTTTAACTCGTAGCGTGCCATTTTATTGAGTAACCACACAACACGTCTTTTTGCCTCTGGTGCATAAACACTATTAGGAAAACGTTTTAATAGTGTTGATAAATCAGTAAATGCAACACGAGTACGGTTTGCATCTCTGTCTGCACGGTCTACACCAAAATATTCTTGGAAGGCGTTTTCATCCGCTTTGATATTCACTAAGCCACGCATGTAGTACATATAGTCTAAATCTTTGTGGTTTGGATTTAAGCGAATAAAACGGTCGATAGTTGCCAGTGCTTGCTCAGTATTACCTGCTTGATAATGTGCATACACTAAGTCCATTTGTACTTGTTTTGATAGAGGACCAAAAGGGTAGCGAGAATCAATAGCGCTTAATAGCTCAATTGCACGAGCATATAAGCCAGAATCTAATGTTTGTTTGGCATCTTCATATAAAGCTTGCGCAGATTTATTAGGAACGCGTTGGATATCTTCTTGGTCGGGTGCTGATGAACAGGCACCTAAGCCAAGTACAGATACTGAAAAAACTATGGCGAACGCACGTTTCCCTATTTTATTTATCATTTTATTTCTTACCTTCGATGTCTTCGGCTAGGCCAAGTGAGGAAAACCGAGTAAACTATACGTATTATATTAAAGCGATTCTAACCCAGTCGAGCACAGCTTGCACTGGTAAATTGGGTAAAGTTACTAATGTCAGAGCAAATTTCTCTCCAAGCCGAGGTTCCAATTGACCTTGGCGGTAAACGTCTAGACCAAGTATTAGCGCAATTGTTCCCTGATTATTCTCGTTCACGTATAAAAACGTGGATTTTGGATGATAAAATCACTGTGAACGGCGAAATTTTAAACACACCACGTGAAAAACTACTCGGTGGCGAAACGGTGAGTGTTGAAACAACCATCGAAGCCCCTCGTGAATATGAAGCACAAAATATCAAATTAAACATCGTTTATGAAGACGATGATATTTTGGTAATTAATAAACCTATGGGGTTAGTGGTACATCCTGGTGCAGGTAACCCAGATGGCACAGTATTAAATGCTTTATTACACCATTACCCAGAGATCATCAATGTACCCCGTGCAGGTATTGTCCATCGCCTAGATAAAGACACCACAGGATTAATGGTGGTGGCTAAAACTATTCCGGCACAAACACATTTAGTATCTGCACTGCAAAAGCGTGAAAACTTCACCCGTGAATATGAAGCAATTTGTAATGGCACAATGACTGCTGGTGGTATGGTTGAAAAACCAATTGGTCGACATGCAACAAAACGTACTCACATGGCCGTGCATGAAATGGGCAAACCAGCGATAACACATTACCGTGTAGCAGAAAAATTCCGTGCTCATACACGCTTACGTTTACGGTTAGAAACTGGTCGTACTCACCAAATTCGTGTACACATGGCTTACTTGAACCATCCATTGGTTGGTGATCAACTATATGGAGGTCGCCCGCGTCCGCCAAAAGGGGCGACACCTGAGCTGTTTCAAATGCTACGTGATTTTAAACGTCAAGCCTTACATGCCGTTAAGCTCTCCATTGCGCATCCAATTACGGGTGAGTTGATGACATGGCAAGCTCCAATTCCAGATGATATGGCTGCCATGACAGAAGCATTACGCGCAGATACCAAAGCAAACCCAAATATCGAGCTTTAATTGTGATGATCACACCAGCATGGACTGCACCAAAAACTGTTAGCGCAATCAGCACCACTCGAAAGGGGGGTGTTTCATTCGCACCGTTTGATAGTTTCAATTTGGGTTTACATGTTGGTGATGATGAACAAGCTGTACTTGCAAATCGTGCGCTACTAGCAAGTCACTTACCAAATCCCGCGGTTTGGTTAAACCAAGTTCATAGCAGTGATGTGGTTGTGGTTGATGAAAGGTGTGATTTAAGCCTAGTTCATTCTGCTGATGCGCTGTATACCAATATAGTAAAACAGCCGCTTGCGATAATGACAGCTGATTGTTTGCCTGTGTTACTTTGCTCGAATTCTGGCAATGAAATTGCAGCAGTGCATGGTGGCTGGCGTGGCTTATCACAAGGTATATTGGCAAAAACCATTTCGCATTTCAAAGTGCCTACAAGCGATATTATTGCTTGGTTAGGCCCTGCTATTGGTCCCTTACAATTTGAAGTTGGGCAAGAGGTTAAAGATTGCTTTTGTTCGCAAAACCCGCTTCACCAACTAGCATTTACAGCCAAACATGAAAAATACATGGCTGATATCTACTTATTAGCACGTCAGCAATTAGCGCAATTAGGCGTGGCAAATATTTCAGGTGGTGAATACTGTACAGTCAGTGATAAGTCACAATTTTTCTCTTATCGCCGCGACGGACAAACTGGTCGCATGGCTAGCTTGATCTGGCGCAATTAATACGCCTTTTTTGTGATTAAATTTTCTTCTCTTACTTGAACAAATCACTAACCATACCCATTAATTAAGCAATTAGATTTTTTAATAGGTAAACCCTTATGCGTTTAGATAGATTTACAAGTAAATTTCAATCTGCGCTTTCAGATGCGCAGTCATTAGCACTTGGGCGAGATCATCAATTTATTGAGCCTGTGCATTTAATGTATTCATTGCTTCAACAAAATGGCTCGAGTGTGCGTGCGCTACTTGCACAAGCCGGTGTGAGTGCTGATGAGTTAAACACCAAGTTATCTCAAGAAATCGAAAAACTGTTTAAAGTTGAAGGCATTGGTGGCGATGTTCAGCTGTCAAACAACCTGATTTCGTTAATTAACTTGTGTGATAAATATGCTCAAAAGCGAAAAGATAAATTCATTTCGAGTGAGTTATTTGTTCTTGCCGCGTGTGACGATAAAGGCCCATTAGGCGACATTTTTAAAGCGCTAAATATTACTTCTAGCAAAATTGAAGCTGCAATCGAAGCTATTCGTGGTGGTCAAAAGGTTGATGATCCGAATGCTGAAGAAACCCGTCAGGCATTAAAAAAATTCACAATCGATTTAACTGAGCGAGCAGAGCAAGGCAAGCTAGACCCTGTAATTGGCCGGGATGACGAAATTCGTCGTACTATTCAAGTATTACAACGCCGTACTAAAAATAATCCGGTGTTAATTGGTGAACCAGGCGTGGGTAAAACGGCGATTGCCGAAGGTTTAGCACAGCGGATCATCAATGGAGAGGTACCTGAAGGCTTAAAGAATAAGCGAGTATTATCGCTTGATTTAGGTGCTTTAGTTGCTGGTGCTAAATACCGTGGTGAATTCGAAGAGCGTTTAAAGTCAGTGTTGAATGAACTAGCCAAAGAAGAAGGGCAAGTCATCCTCTTTATTGATGAAATCCATACTATGGTAGGCGCAGGTAAAACAGACGGCGCAATGGATGCAGGTAATATGCTAAAACCAGCACTTGCCCGTGGTGAGTTACATTGTGTGGGTGCCACAACTCTTGATGAGTATCGTCAATATATTGAAAAAGATGCCGCTTTAGAGCGTCGTTTCCAAAAAGTATTTGTTGATGAACCATCGGTTGAAGACACCATTGCGATTTTACGTGGTTTAAAAGAGCGTTATGAGCTTCATCACTCAGTTGATATTACCGATCCGGCCATTGTTGCTGCGGCGCAGCTGTCGCACCGTTACATTAGTGATCGCCAATTGCCAGATAAAGCGATTGATTTAATTGACGAAGCGGGCTCTTCAATTCGTTTGCAAATTGACTCAAAACCGGAATCTTTAGATAAGCTAGAGCGTCGTATTATTCAGTTAAAGCTGGAAGATAACGCCCTTGCAAAAGAGAAAGACGAAGCGAGCCAAAAACGTCGTACTGAGATGCAAGAGTTGATCACTGAGCTTGAAGCCCAATACCGCGAACTAGACGAAGTTTGGAATGCTGAGAAGGCTTCATTACAGGGCACACAAGTCATTAAAGCTGAGCTTGAGCAAGCGCGTCTTGATTTAGATGTTGCGCGTCGTGCAAGTGATTTACAGCGCATGTCTGAACTCCAGTATGGTCGTATTCCTGAACTTGAGCGTAAACTTGACCTTGCTTCACAGGCCGAAATGCAAGAAATGAGCTTGCTTAAAAACCAAGTTGGTGAAGACGAAATCGCAGAGATTTTATCGCGTTGGACAGGTATTCCTGTATCCAAAATGTTGCAAGGGGAGCGCGAAAAGCTACTTAAGATGGAAGATGAACTGCATCATAAAGTGATTGGTCAAGATGAAGCCGTTGTAGCGGTTGCAAACGCAATTCGTCGCTCTCGAGCAGGGCTTGCTGATCCAAATCGCCCAATCGGTTCATTCTTATTCTTAGGCCCGACAGGGGTAGGTAAAACTGAGCTGACCAAAGCACTAGCCAGCTTCATGTTTGACACTGAAGATGCCATGGTGCGCATTGATATGTCGGAGTTTATGGAGAAACACTCGGTGGCACGTTTAGTGGGTGCACCTCCGGGTTATGTTGGCTATGAAGAGGGGGGCTATTTAACTGAAGCAGTTCGCCGTCGTCCGTATTCAGTCATTTTATTGGATGAGGTCGAAAAAGCGCACCCTGATGTATTTAACATCTTACTGCAAGTACTTGATGATGGCCGCTTAACGGATGGTCAGGGCCGTACCGTTGATTTCAAAAATACGGTTATCATTATGACTTCTAACTTAGGCTCTGACATTATCCAAGAGCAAGCTGGTTCAAATGATTATGCAGGCTTAAAAGAAAAAGTGATGGGCGTATTGGTTAGTCAGTTCCGTCCTGAGTTTATTAACCGAATCGACGAAACCGTGGTATTCCATCCACTTGCTAATGAACACATTAAAGAAATTGCTGACATTCAGTTAAGTAAGCTACGTGAGCGATTAACTGAAAAAGGCTACATTCTTGAAGTAACGGATGCAGCCCTAGACCGCATCGCTGAAAGTGGTTTTGATCCAGTGTATGGGGCAAGGCCTTTAAAACGTGCTATACAACATACCATTGAAAATCCATTAGCACAGCGATTATTAGGTGGGGATTACCAGCCGGGTGCCATCATCCATATTGATGCTGATGAGAATGGACTTGTTTTCTCGAGTCGTTAATTAGCCCTAAAAACAAAAGCCGCATCATTTTGACGCGGCTTTTTTGTATCAGTTAAGTTTAAACTTTAAAGGTTAACAGCATATCGTTAACTTTGCGCGAGCCTTCAACAAGCCCCGCTGCATCTTTAGCGACGTTGTAGCTAAGCTTTAAGTTCTCTTCGCTGTGTCCTTTTATGCTTTCTACATTTTCGCGTATATCGGTGCTGACAACTTGTTGTTCCTCTGCAGCCGTCGAAATCTCAGTCGCAAGGCCTGATATTTCATCAATTTGTGCGAAGATGCTCGCTAGCTCAGTTTGAGTGTGAGCAGTAGTATCAACACAATTATCTGCTTGCGCTTTAGTTGATTGCATCACTTTAGACCAGCTAAATAACGTATCTTGGATCTCTTTAATTGAGCTGTGAATTTGTGCTGTCGCATTTTGAGTACGTGAAGAAAGTGCGCGTACTTCATCTGCTACAACCGCAAAACCACGGCCATGCTCACCTGCACGTGCTGCTTCAATTGCAGCATTCAGCGCTAATAAGTTTGTTTGTTCAGCAATGCCTTCAATCTCACTCATTACTTGGCCTATTTTGTCAGCTTCACTAGCAAGAGAGTTAGCGGTAGTGGCTGCTTGCTCTACTTGGTTAGCTAGATCAGACACCATGCTGCTATTATCTTCAATATGCAGTTTGATATCGTTACAGCTTTGGTAAGTTGTTTTAACCTTGTCAGCAGTGTGATGAGTATTTGCTGAAATCTCGCCAATAGTTGCACTCATTTGTGTCATTGCCGTAGCAATATCACTTAAACGTTGACCTTGTGCAGCAATACCTTGCTCGGTTAGTGACGATTGTTTATCTAAGTTGGTAGCAATGTCTTTGAATGAGTAAGTAGAGTCTTTAACACGACCTAATACAGTTCTAAGCTTAGCGAACAGCATTTGCTGATTATAGGCAGCAATACTAAAAGGGTGTGAACCTGAATACACATAGCGTGATACTGAATCAAACTCTGCACGTTGCTGCTTTAAATGGCTTGGAGTTACAACGAGCTCGTCATAATTTAATGCAAAAAGGAGTGCTACAACGGCACAGCTCGCTAAGGCAACCATCCATGAAGTAGTAAACGCTAAGCCGACAATGCCTGCAAATAAAATAACCGCAGACAAAATTTGTCTCAGCGAAATATTTTCACGAAATGACGCGACTGTTTTTCCATTATTAATCTTAGTGTACAGTGCCGTTGCACGGTCTTTTAATTGTTCAGATGGCTTAGTTCGAACTGACTGATAGCCAACCAACTGACCATGTTCATAAATGGGTGTAACAAATGCATCAACCCAATAGTAACGACCATCTTTACAGAGATTTTTAACCATGCCACGCCAAGAATGGCCTTGCTTTAGTTTTTCCCACATTTCTTTAAATGCCGCTTTTGGCATGTCAGGGTGGCGAACAATATTATGATTTTTTCCGAGTAGCTCTTCCTCGGTGTAACCTGCAATCGTACAAAATTCCTTATTTACGTATGTGATGACACCGCGTAAATCTGTAGTAGAGACAAGCTCTTGATTATCAGAGTATGTCACTTCTTGATTAATGATTTCTTGCCCACGACGCATATGAGTCCTCGAAATATACTTTTTTATGGTGTGCGGATTATAGTCTCAGAAAAATGTAAGGGAAGGGGGTGCATATAGATAACTATGAAAGTTTTAAAAATTTCATCTTCCCTTTGATCTAAAACAATATCTTGCTTGAATTATTATGTTTAGCCTCAGTCTTTTATATTAGTTAAAAGGCTCAGTATCCTCAAGAAATAAGTCTAAATAGTATTTTAAATGTTTTTAGCAACAATGAAGTGCCGCCAAAGCAATTGTATATTGTCCCTCACAATGGCAAGATTGAGCATCAAGTGAACGGGTACTAAATGAAACTGATTTTTCTGACTTGAGTAATTACTTTTTGCCCCCATACACTTAGGATTACAGCCACGTGGCTCGAGGAAGCATTTTTGATAAAACATGATTTAAATAAAACGCTAGAGGCGTTAACAGTACAATTTCCTAACGCAATTAATGGGATTAAACGTGGTATCGAGCGAGAAGCATTAAGGATCAAACCAAATGGTGTTATCTCACAGCAAGGTCATCCAAAAGGCGTTGGTAGCGCTTTAACTAATGATCATGTCACCACTGATTTTTCGGAATCGCTATTAGAATTTATTACACCAGTAAGTACGTCTGCAGAGCAAACCTTAGCTCAGCTAAAAGATCTGCAAAAGTTCACCTTGTCTCAGATGGATGATGAGCTCTTATGGCCTATCAGCATGCCGTGTTTTATTGAGCATCAAGACGACATCGTACTGGCACAGTTTGGTGACTCAAATATTGGCCGCATGAAAACACTTTATCGTGAAGGTTTAAAGAATCGCTATGGCAGTATGATGCAAGCAATTGCTGGTGTGCATTTTAATATTTCTTTTCCTGAGAGCTTATGGCAAAGCTTGTATAGTTTAAACGGCAGCCAAGGCACACTCGCTGATTCTATTTCGAATGGGTATTTGGGACTTATTCGTAACTTTAAACGTGAGCTTTGGTTGATCAGCTTTTTATTTGGTGCATCGCCAGCATTGTGTAGTTCATTTTTGCAAGGGCGCGAAACAGACTTACCATTTAAAAAACTAGGTAAAGGTACTCTTTACTTAGAAGTTGGCACTGCGCTGCGTTTGGGGAACCTTGGTTATACCAACAGTGCGCAATCGTCTTTGCGTGTTATGTACAACTCATTAGAAGAATATGTAGCAGGTTTAAAAGAAGCGATTCATACGCCATCTGATATTTATGACCATATTGATGATTACACAAGTGCTGAACCAAAGCAGTTAAACAAAAATATTCTGCAAATCGAAAATGAGTTTTATTCACCAATTCGTCCTAAGCGCAACGCAGCATCAGGCGAAACTCCTACAGATGCATTACTTCGTGGTGGTATAGAATACATTGAGGTAAGGGCATTAGATGTTAACCCATTTAGTGAAACGGGTATCGACTTACAGCAAATACGCTTTTTAGACGTATTCCTAACTTACTGCTTATTAAATGACTCTCCAGAGATGGATTGGCAAGAACAAAAGTTGAGCACTACCAACCTCGATGCGGTTGTTAATGAAGGCCGAGATCCAGAATTAACACTTAACAAGCAAGGCGAAATAGTTCGCCTGACAGATTGGGCTAAAACAATTTTTAGTAATTTAACTGCCGTTGCACGTTATATGGATAATGCATACGGGGTAAGTTATTACAGTGAAACTATTGCTGAGCTTGCAACCTGGGTACAAGATCCTAGAAAAACATACTCTGGCAAATACGTAGCAACACTTGCAAAAGAGAACCTAGATAATGGTAATTTTGCATTAGCACTTGCACAGCAGTACAAGCAAAGCCATCTTGCGTCACAGTATCAATTTTATGATCATGCATTTTTAGCGAAACAAGCTGCTGACTCTGTGCTTAAAGAGCGTGAAGTTAAAGCTGCCGATAGCGAAACGTTTACTGCTTTTTTAGATGACTATTTTGCTAAAGCTTAGTAAGGTGAAGACATAAAAAAACGCAGCCTATGGTGGCTGCGTCAAAGATTCTTCAGGGATGAAACAATGCTATACTGCTGCATTCATAAGTTCAGACTGACCTGATAAGAAAAAGTTCAGCGAGATCCAAAAAAAAATGAAAAAAAGTATAATTATTTTATCGCTGGCCGCATCATTGGCTGGATGTGCAACCGCTCCTCCAGAGCAACCCCATGATATCTGTAAGATTTTTGAAGAAAAGCCTGATTGGTACTACGATGCCCGCGATGCTCAAGAAAAATGGGGATCGCCTAAACATGTGCTAATGAGCATGATGTATCAAGAAAGCTCATTTCGTCATGATGCTGCTCCGCCAATGGAATACTTCTTATGGGTTATTCCAATAGGTCGTGCCAGTTCTGCCTATGGCTATTCACAAGCGAAAACACCTACTTGGTCAGATTACATCCGAGAAACAGGCAACAGCGGTGCAGACAGGGATGATTTTGATGATGCTATCGACTTTATGGCGTGGTTTGTTTACAAAACTCATAAAGTAAATGGTGTATCGAAATGGGACGCGTACGCACAATACCTAAATTACCATGAAGGATGGGGCGGCTATAAGCGTGGTACTTATAAAAGTAAAAAGTGGTTAATGAGTGTTGCAAATAAAGTTAAACATCGAGCTAGCCGTTATGGCGCGCAACTTAAAAAGTGTGAAGCAGATCTAGATAAAAACTGGTTTGAGCGTTTATTTAGTTAATAGAGCATTGACGCAACCGTTTGGACTTTAAATTTTTACCAAATGTGTCTTTAAAAAGGCTATCAAAGATTTGATAGCCTTTTTTGTTTATTCGTATTCGATAGGATCGGTAACGTTATTAAGTGCAAAGGCTTCCAAGCGCTCTTGACAAGCACCACATTTGCCACAGGCTTTGTCACGGCCGTTGTAGCATGTCCAAGTTTGGCTGTAATCAAGACCCATTTTTAAGCCGTCTGTTAAAATATCGATTTTAGTATTGTTTAAATATGGACTGAAAATCTCAACAGCGTCGTAGTTGGCAATACGGCAAACATCATCCATTTTTTGAACGAATTCAGGGCGACAGTCAGGATAAATTGCATGATCACCAGAATGTGCGCCATAGTAAACTTTGCTGGCTTTTAAAGACACCGCATAACCCACTGCAAGTGATAGTAAGATCATGTTGCGGTTTGGCACTATTGTGCTCTTCATGCTTTCTTCTTCGTAGTGACCCTCTGGCACATCGATATCATCGGTCAGTGATGAGCCCCCAATCAATTGATTGATTGCTGAAATATCAACAATCTTGTGAGAAACACCTAATTTTTCACACACTTGAGCAGCTACTTTAAGCTCTTTAACATGACGCTGGCCGTAGTCGAACGACAGGGCATATACTTCGTGGCCTTGTTGCAGGGCTTTATTTAATACGGTAAAAGAGTCCATACCGCCGGAATAAATCACAACTACTTTTTGCGTCATATCTGTTTTGCTCTTACTTTTGATAGAGGTTTACTTCAGGGCGCGATATACTACACGGCTCGGGCCTAAATAACAATTTTTGCGCGTGTTTTTGGTTTTTTGATGGTATGCATTATATATCGTTGCGTCGTAAGTGAGATCTCTTTTGTACAAAATTAACGAAGTGTTTGAAACAATTCAAGGTGAAGCAAGTTTTACTGGTACACCTTCAATCTTTTTACGTTTACAAGGCTGCCCTGTAGGCTGTGCTTGGTGTGATACAAAACAAACATGGGACGTTGATAATGTATATAAAGTGTCACTTGATGACACGGTTGAGAAAAAAGCAGACTCAGATCATTGGGCAGAAGCAACTGCGGAGCAAGTGTTAGCGCTATTTAAAGAACGTGGCTACAACGCAAAACATGTGGTGATCACAGGTGGTGAGCCTTGCATGTACGACCTAAATCCAGTGTGTGAGTTATTACACGCAAATGGTTATTCGACTCAAATTGAAACCAGCGGCACATTTGAGATTTTAGTCCCTGAACAAACATGGGTGACCGTATCACCGAAGATTAATATGCGTGGCGGTTACAAAGTATTACGCAGCGCTATGCAGCGCGCTGATGAAATTAAACACCCAGTGGCAATGCAAAAGCATGTTGAAGAGCTAGAAGATTTATTCTTAAAAACAGGTGTTAATCCGCGTCTAGTGTACCTTCAACCAATTAGCCAAAAGACCTCAGCAACTAAACTTGCCATTGAAACCTGTATTGCAAAGAACTGGCGTTTATCAGTTCAAGTACATAAATATTTAGGAATTAGCTAGTTTATCTGGCTAGTTCCTAGTATCCACTTTTTACCTTTAACACTCTAATTGCGCGGGCGATGAAAGTGCCCGATAAAATGCCGTAAAAAGCGGCAAGAGATAACACTAGAGCGGTATTAGTAAAAAGCTCTGGTTGAATACTTGTTAAGACACCCACCGCATATTTGGTGAAGAAGATAGCCATGATGAATATCATCGGCCACCAACTACCAGGCACTTTAAATGAGGCGCTTTGGACTTGATAACTTGCTGATGAAGCTGAAAACAGGAATAAACCAATAAGCGTACTGATTAAAACGCCAACTAGCCAGAGCAGCATAATAGTTAAGCTATAACCAAAGCTTGAAGTCGCACCAAAATATGATAAAGCAAGCATGCCCAGCGGCAGTATCAATAACGTGGGTTGCTTTACAAAGCGGTCATGAGTTTGTTGCCAACCAACGAAAATAAGGCCAACAAACAGACCATAAACCCAAAGTGGTGTGTGAGTTAAAATTTCAAAAATCATCTTACATCCCTGTTTTTATTATTTTTAGGAAGTTATTTAATCGTTCATTTAAAATGCAGCAATTGTTCCTATTTTATCTGCTATTTATGAAAGTTTGTCAATTGAGTCATTATCCTTCAAAAACAAAAAAAGCGTTGCACCATGGCAACGCTTTTTATTTTTTAGCTTATCGCTACTAATTCTGCGCTAAATAATCCAACACAACCTGATGATGGTCTTTGGTTTTGAATTTATCAAACACATGCTTGATTTTACCGTCTTGGCCTACAAGGAAGCTAATACGATGAATTCCTTCGTACTCCTTACCCATAAACTTCTTATAACCCCAAATACCAAACGCATCTGCAATCGCGTGATCTTCGTCAGCTAATAAGTCAAAATTAAGCTCTTTTTTGGTTTCAAAATTCTTTAAACGCTTTATTGGGTCTGGGCTGATACCCACGACACGTGTGTTTAATTTAGCAAGCTCAGCTTTTTCATCACGTAAGTTTTCAGCTTGTACGGTGCACCCTGGAGTGGATGCCTTTGGATAGAAGTAAACAAGCACTTGCTGCTCTTTTAATAGCTCAGCGAGTGTGATTGTTTCATCATTTTGATTTTGTAAACTAAAAGCAGGGGCTGTATCACCTGCCTGTAATGGATTAATTGTTTTCATGCTTTGCTCCTTAGCGAATGCGTCTGAAAATATAATCTACGTTCAAACTGCGAGAAAGATCTTCAAAGCTCACTTTAAAGTTATCAATATCGACTTCAACGGGAATATTAAACTCTAGCTCACAACGCATTTTTAGCTCATCACCTTCGTCGTACGTATCAGATTTAAGTGAACAAATGCTGATGTTATTGTCAGCAAAAAAGCGCGTAACTTTACTTAATGTTCCAGGTGTATCAATACCTGTGTATTCGAGGGTGTAACCGGCGCAAAATTCACATGCAACATGACTTGCTGTGCGTTTCATCATGGTTAAAAGGCCAAGTTCCATGCCTTTAGTTGGCAATGTATGCTCAATGCGGCTAATGGCCGACATATCACCTGCTAACAGCATGATAAAGGTAAACTCGTTGCCCAAAATAGCAATGCGACTGTCAATTATATTGCAATGGCAATCACTCACTAACTGAGTTAATTCGCTAACGATACCGGGTCTATCTTCGCCAATCGCAGTGAGCACTATCTGATGATTTGTAAAAGCAGTCATGGAATTTTAAATACCTAGTAATTAACAATACCAATGGATATAAGCTTGAGTAAGCTTTGATTTCACGTGAGTTTAATACCGCACGGCGGCGAAGTTTAACATAATTTGCATTGTTAACGATAGCGACGATTAATTAAGCCGTGAATAAAGTGCGCTCTTTCTTGTTTTTAGGGGCATCTGAAAGTACCATAGTTAAAATTTTGCAAGGCGACAAGCAAACAAATACGTTACGCTAGCCGAATCTATTCGGGTTTTTTGCATAAAAACTATAAATGTAAAGTTAAAAGTGATTTTACAGTGAACCAAATCGGCATTACCCACTCATATATTTGTTAAAAAAATTAAGGGTTTGCTAAGGAGAAATATCTGTGCAGTATTGGATCTCAAAGGCGCTTGCTGTAAGCGTAATGGTAAGTTTAACAGGGTGTGGTGTATTTACCGACGAAGCACATCAAAAACGTAATTATCGAGCAAATGAACCGGTCAAAGCACCAGCAGGTTTAGCGCAACCAGCTCTAGATCCAACATATAAAATGGATGTTGCGCAATATGACAATAATCCTGAAGCTAAAAACTATCGTCCGCCAGCGCAAGTTATTACCATTGCTCAAGGTACTTGGGTTGAAGAAGGTGACACTGAAGCGCGGGTCTATTTTGATAAAAACGATGGTATAGAAGATTTAGATGTATTTATCTGGAACTCTATAAAAGCCGTTCTAGCTGAAAAAAATACCGCAGCTTTGAAAGAAGATAAAGCATCAAATTCAATTGAAACAGGTTGGTATGCGATTATTAAACCTGAAGAAGGTTGGTTTTGGGAAAGCGAAAGCGAAGTATCACAACAACGTTTTATATTTACTATTGAAGAAAAGTCGCATCAGCGTACAGCTTCTTTAACAGCTAAACTTGCTGATTATAAAAGCGACTCAGTACCGTTAACACCATTACTACAGCAACAACTTGAAGTACGTGCTTTAAACCAAGTGATTGCTGAGTTTGATTACCGTTACCGTCAACTAGAAGTTGAAATGCGTAAACAACAAGGCATTATTTCATTAGAAATGGGCTTTGATAACAAAGGTAATGCGGCACTGGTTACTGAGCAAGATTACAACATGGTGTTTGATCGTTTCTCTGGCTTCTTAGAGCGATTATCTTTCACTATCGTAGAGATTGACCAAGAACGTGGTTTGATTACGGCTGATTACAAAAAGCCTGAGTCAAGCGTATGGGATTCAATTTGGGGTGAAGAACTAGCTGAGCTACCAATTGAAGAAGGCCAATATCAAATTCTTGTTAGCCGTACCAATGATGGCGGTACAAGTTTAACTTGGATGGACTCTGAAGGTTCGACATTAGAGCCTGGTACAATGAATGACCTCCAGCAAGCATTAGAAAATGCACTGCGTCAACGCGGTATCAATATTTAATAATTAAAAAAGTTAAAACCACCACAAAAAGAGCTTCGCCGCTCTTTTTGTGGTTTTTACAGGTTGAAAATATGTCTAACTTAAACACAGCAAATCGCAGTGACTTGCGAACCTTGTTTACCTTTTTCGTTCCTTCACTTATAGGTGTCTTTTTGTTTATGACGCCGGTACCCATAGGTGAAGCAATGACTATTCCGATTGCTGTTATGGCAAAAGCAGTGCAAGAGTGGATTGCCCCATTTGCATTGGGTTTAATCACCAGTATCGTTTGTATCACCGGTGTTTTATCTTTGATAATAAAGCTGTTTAAACCACAGCCATTACTTAAGTTTTTTATCATTAAACACTTATTTGATGTTAGTTGGCTGTGGCTGAGTGTTCGGTTACTGGGCATGATATTTATTATTCTGACTTACACGAAGCAAGGTCCTGAAATGATTATTTCAGGGAATACTGGTGCGTTAGTATTAAACGACTTGCTGCCCGTATTGTTTTCTGTGTTTGTTTTAGCGGGGTTATTATTACCGTTATTATTAAATTTCGGTCTCCTAGAGCTAGTGGGTACGTTATTAACTAAGGTTATGCGCCCACTTTTTGGTGTTCCTGGTCGAAGTGCAGTTAACTGTGTGGCATCTTGGTTAGGTGATGGTAGTGTAGGTATTTTGATGACCGCTCGTCAGTATGAAGATAAACATTATACACAACGTGAAGCAGCCATTATTGGTACCACTTTCTCAGCTGTATCAATTACCTTTTGTTTAGTTGTTATTGGTCAAGTAAAGCTTGAACACCTATTTGCACCGTTTTATTTAACGGTGTGTTTAGCGGGTTTAGCAGCTGCGCTAATTGTGCCTCGCTTACCACCGCTACGCTTTAAAAAAGATCTCTATGTAGATGGAACTGAGCCTGATAAAGACGCAGAATCAGTACCTGAAGGTAAAACATTGGTTTCTCACTCACTTGATGTGGCACTTGCTAAAGCACGCACTGCACCGGGTTTTGCTGGTACAGTGAAAGAAGGCTTACATAACGCATTTGATATGGTATTTGCTGTATTACCTGTGGTTATGGCTGTGGGCACATTTGCTTTGATTATTGCTGAATATACGCCAATTTTTGAATATATGGGCAAACCTTTTGTTCCATTCTTAGAGCTATTACAAGTACCAGAAGCTGAAGCTGCTGCACAAACAATTATGGTTGGCTTTGCTGATATGTTTATTCCGTCGATTCTTGCGGCTGGTAGTATCGAAAGTGATGTAACACGCTTTATCATTGCTGCAATGAGTGTGACGCAATTGATTTATATGTCGGAAGTAGGTGCACTGCTTTTAGGTAGCAAAATCCCGGTTAATATTATCGAATTGTTCTTCATCTTTATTTTAAGAACCTTAGTAACATTACCGGTGATTGTCTTAATGGCACATTGGTTAGTGTAAACAAAGCTAAAACCTTAAATAGAAAAGCCCTGATTATTCATCAGGGCTTTTTTTATCTTCATTATCATCGCTTTTAGGCACTTTGAAGTCCATTTTTGCTGCATGTTTTAGCAACATAAGGTTACCAACTACCACACCAAATACGGCAACAACAATGGCTATAATTTGCCAAGTTTCCATCTTTAAATCCTGCCGATATACACAGCGATATAGTAGCACTTAAAATCGTTTTGCATAAGACAGTGAAATAAAATCAAGGCCGGGGTTAGGGCTTTTGAAGCCTGCATTTGAGTAATGTAAATATCTAACTGCTAAGGTTGAGTCGTCACCTAGGTCTGCAACTAAACCCAATCTATCTTCGAACTGATAGTGAGTACTAACGTTTTTGCCAGCAAAATGGGTGTCATCTAACAATGAAACACCAATCCCAAACTCCACATAAACAGGCATGTTTTTCAGATTAAATACAGGGTATTGGATCACCGGAGACATAGCTAACACGATATTAGTTTGATGTTTGTTGTCTTTGCCATACTGCCAAATATTAAAACTAGACTCGAAGTACAAACGGGCGTGTTGAAAAGGCAGCTTTTCATTGGGTATATGGTACTGGTAGGCCAGCTTTAAGCCTTTCACATCACCTTCACCTTGGATGTAATCAACCGCATAGCCATGGTTTGAAGCGGCATAAGTCGGTGTTGCTAGTAGGGCGGCTACACTTAACATAAGTGCTTTTAGTGGGTGCTTTAGTTTCATCTCGGTACTTCTCATTATGACTGTGAGCAAGTAGATAAGGGTGAGGGTAGGGGCTTTTCAATGTGCGTAAAAACACAGAAGCTGTGCACATTTTCATATTTTTTAGCAATTGACTGAAAACTATGGGAAAAACCGATTGGTGCTTAATTGGCATTAAAACGGTGTCGGATTGTTTCTTTTTTTATGGATTTAATATCGGTATATTAGCGAAAATTTTCGTTGAGAGGTGAATACGATGACCAAACTAGTTAACTCATTTTTGCTTATAGCTGCGCTTTTTACTGCAACTGCTTTTGCCAGTGAAGACCGCTCGCCTAAGCAACTATTAGAATCAGTCACAGCAGATTTATTTGTTGATATCGCAAATGTAAATGCGAAGGGTGATGCAAGTTCAGAAGCAATGGCAAGCATTGTAGAAAAACGTTTATTGCCGCACATGGATATTAAGTTTGTATCGTATAAGCTTTTAGGTAAGCACATTAAAGGCCTACGTCGTGAGCAAGCTGTTGATTTTATTGCTGCGGTTGAGCATTACTTAACAGTAACTTATGCCGGCGCACTAATGAAATACACAGGCCAAAAAGTTATTTTTGATCAATCACAACTCATCGACGGTGGTTATGCAACAGTTAAAACGCAAATTGTTGATGACAATGCGCCAGCCATCGATTTGCACTTTAAATTACGCCAAGGCAAAGATAAGCAGTGGAAAGTATACGATATCGTTGCTGAAGGCATTTCACTGTTAAGCGCGAAGCAAAAAGAAGTATTGCAACGCATCAGTCAAGTGGGTATCGACGAAGTCACAAGCGAATTAGCAAGTAAGTAAGTTAGCTTAAAGCTCGATTACCTTCACCTCATCGAGCATTTTAGCTACTTTCAGTCTCCAACCAAGCAGTGAGCACCGTCCATGTGCCGCTGCTTTTCTATTTTCTTTAAAAATCACCTACTTTGCGCTAGCACCTGTAACCCTCTGTGGTAGAATCATGCTACTTTTCTTGTTTACCAAAGTATCTGTTCAGATACTGTGTTATTGGTTGCAATATTAAGCAAACTGTCAGTTAAATTTTGCTATAACTGAGTGCTTAATAAGACATCGAATAATGTGCAGCGGAGTTGTGTTTTTTTAATGGAAAATGTACTGATTTGGCCAAAGGAATACCCGTTACTGATCAAAGGATTAGCTGAGCAAAACGGGGCCTATATTTTAGATGCTTTAGAAGCTTGGCCGGCATGTCGTTCTACTAATGAAGATGACGGTGTGTGTACGACGGTTCTTCCGCCTATTTACTACCTCACTTGGTTGACTCCTCTTGAACCGTTTGAAGAGTGTTATTTCCAACACATTTCTGAGTTTGATGAAGCTGCGTTGCATTATGTTAATGCTATGAAATCGCACTTTTTAGAAAACGATTACACCCCTGAGAGTCTTGTGTTAATGCTGTGCCAGCGCTTAGAGAAATACGCCAGCGCATTTGCACAGTCGGCAGTTAAAACACCTATTACACTCATTCACCAGTTATTTAATCGTCGCTATTTCACTGTGATAGAGCATGTACTTAATCAAGGTGCGAAAATGTCTGCGGACGATGTGCTGGAGCTCTGGACTGAAGTTGACTTTAGAGAACGCTTTAGTGGTTTTATTCCAGAGTCTGTTGCAGATCTTGAACCTTTAACTGTGCTAGCAGCAGAAAAGGTAGCCCATGGCGAAGATTATTTCACGTTGCTTAAGCTTGTGTCACCAGACGTTGATTCTGCATCGTTACTTGAACAAGCTTTACTTGCTCACTTAAGCCATGAAAATGCTAAACAAACAATGGCAAAGCGGTTTATTGAGCAAGGTGCAACCGGTGCATTAGCTGACGCAAACGGTAAAACAGCCTTTATGTGGGCTACCGAAAAAGGCTATGTGAATGTTGTTGAGACTTTGCTTGAGTATCAAGATAAAAAATCCCAAGACAACAAAGGCAATACGGCATTACATTATGCAGTTTTAGCCGAGAATGGACCGTTACTTGTGCTGCTTCTAAAAGCAGGTTATGACTTTAGAGTTCGTAACAATGATGGTTTAAGTTGCTACCGATTAGCAGTAAGCATTAAAGCGGATAGCTTAGTGAAGTGCCTTGAACATGACTTTGGCATCAAAGAGCTTTCACCTGAAGGGCAGTTTGATCGCATTAAAAAGGTACATTTATTACATGCGATTGTAACTTTGTTACTTCCTGTGCAGCTGTTCTTCTTTTTTGATGACAGTATTTCGATTAAAAGTGAGCTAACACTTAGCTTTACGCTAATTTCAATTTTATGTTTTTTCTTTGCGACAAGCTTGAAACGATGTGCGCTTTATCCACATATACGCCATCCTTGGGGACTTTTTATTTTAAGATTGTTTTCGTTGTTTAGCTTAATTGGCCAAGTGGGTCTAGCAAGTATTGTCGCGCTAGCCACCTTAGCTGAGTTGGTGTGAAGACATAAAAACTATATAAAGTGACATAAAAAACGGCAACCTAGGTTGCCGTTTTTTGTTTCATTTTTCTAAATAAAAGTGTTTATTTGTCGTGCTCATGTGCCGCTTTTTCTTCAGCCAGCTCTTCTTTTAATTTACGTATCTTAAGGCCAAGTTCTTGTCCGCGATGGCGTGCATAATAGGTGCAGCCAATGAACATTAGGCTCGCAAAGGTTAATTCAAGTAATACCCAAATCAGCTGTTCTTGCGCGACCCAAAGTAATGTAAAACCATGGATGAAATAAAACATGACAATAAAGTTCGCCCATGCATAGGTATAAGGCTTATCTTGAATGATACCTTTTAGCGGTAGCAGCAGAGGCAGGATATATACAACAAAGATAAAGGCATTACTATGGCCTTCTCTTGGGGCAATTAAAAACAACCAAACTGGCATTAAAACTAATAAGCCGATATAACCAATCAGTGCGAAACGTTGGAATCGTTTTGTAATTGGTTTTTTGGCAACAGGCTGATTTAACTCAGGTTCCAAGCTCATTGTAATTTACTCGCAATTAGTGTCAGGCGCTTACCAACGCTTTGACATATTTTAATTTCGTCTTTACTTAACACATTACTGTTATTGCTACCGGCTACATGAGTCGCACCATATGGCGTACCGCCAGTTTCAGTCGCTAGTAATTCAGGTACTTCATAAGGCACACCTAGCAACATCATACCGTGATGTAATAGTGGCAGTGATAGATTTAACAAGGTTGCTTCATTACCACCGTGCATGCTGCTTGATGACGAAAAAACGCAAGCGGGTTTATCTATCAGCTGACCTTTAAGCCATAGATCACTGGTGGTTTCCCAAAAGCTCTTTGCTTGCGAGGCCATCATGCCAAATCGAGTAGGAGTGCCAAAGGCTAAGCCATCACAATTAATAAGATCATCTTTGCTGATCACAATATCGTGTGACTGACGCTTAACAAAAGTGCGCAACAAGGCTGTTGCACCTTGTTGCTCAATCGACTCGGCTATCTCATGAGCCATAGCTTCTACAGAGCCATGGCTTGAGTGGTATAGCACAACAATGTTTATAGCCATTAAAGCACGCTTAATACGTTTTCTGGTGGACGACCTAGAGCAGCTTTGCCTTTATTTTCAACAATTGGGCGCTCGATTAGTTTTGGATTGGCAGCCATCGCAGCAATTAACTTATCTTCATTTTGTTCGTTTTTAAGCTCAAGCTCTTTGTAGATGTCTTCTTTAGTACGCATTAATTCACGCGCTGAAGTAAAACCTAGCTGACTAATTAAAGTCGCAATTTGTTGTTCATTAAGCGGTGTTTTTAGGTATTCAACAACACTTGGTTGAATATTACTGCTTTCTAATAGGGCAAGTGTTTCACGCGATTTTGAACAACGTGGATTATGATAAATAGTCACAGACATGGTGTGTTCTCACATTTAATATTTTGGCTTATTTTAGGGCAAGCGCCGCGAGACTTAAAGTCTCGCAAGCTCTTTTTGTAATTGACGGTATTGTGTAAGTAGGGCTTTTAAACGTTGTTGTTTTACTAATTCTTCAGGCTCAACAAAGTTTAGTGCTTTTTGAATTTCATCGGCTGCTTTTAAATAAGCGCCATATTGAGCGAGCACATCGGCATGAGCTTCATGGTAGGAAGCCATATTTTCTTGCTTTTTATAGACATCAGCAATGAGCTCTTTGGCTAGATTGTTCTCAGGTTTTGCTAACAAGTAAGATTTTAGAATACGCTCCGCAAGGTCAAATTGTTTTGCTTCAATAGCGGCATTTGCATAGTTTAAGGCAATCACCTGATTGTTAGGTCTATCGATATCTAACTTAGCTAAAAATTCTACAGCCTCGTTAGCTTTACCTTGAGCAATTAGTAAGTCTGTATGGGTATCGATATAAAATAAGTTTTTTGGATCTTGCTCAAGCAATGGATTCAATACGTCGGCCGCTTCATCAAGCTTTTTCTGATCCAACAGGCTAATACCTAAACCGTATTTGAGAGCTGTGTCGTTGTGAACAGTATTTGCACGCATTAATTTACGAAACAAATCTTCCGCTGCTTTTGACTTTTGCTGATAACGAGCAATCACTCGGCTTTTAGCCAAATTGAATTCTAGGCTGTCAGCATAGTGTCTTTTTGGGTATTGCTCGGCACGTAAGCGTACATCAGATACACGACTTTCTGGTAATGGGTGAGTCAGTAAAAATGCTGGCGGCTTATACTTATAACGAATTTGTGCAGCAAGCTTAGTTAAAAACTCACTTGATTGGCGGGGGTCAAATCCTGCGTTATTAAGGGTTTGCATACCAATACGGTCAGCTTCTTGCTCAGCAGCACGGCTATGCGTTAATTGACTAAATGCCGCTTGTGTTTGGTTCGCTGAAATAATCGCAATACCGGCATCAGGTGCAACAACTGTAGCCAAAATACCAGCAATCATGCCTGCGATAGTTAATGCGCTGTTGTCTTGTTGCTGTTGAATACGGCGCGCTAAGTGGCGTTGTGTGACGTGAGCTATCTCGTGTCCAAGTACTGAGGCAAATTGGCTTTCGTTATCGGCTTGTGCGATGAGGCCTGTATGCACACCTACATGGCCGCCATAGAATGCAAATGCATTGATTTCTGAATTGTTTAGCCAGAAAAATGAAAATGGAAAACGTACATCGTTAGCGTTTGCGACCAAACGTCTGCCCAGAGTAGTGAGGTATTCATCGAGAACGGGGTCATTCACAACAGGCGATGAACCACGAATTTGCATCATCATCACTTCACCGATTGCTTGCTCTTTTTCAATCGGCAACGCTTGCAAAGCCGAGGTCCCTAAATCGGGCAGCTTAAAGTTAGTTTGTGCCTTCAACGGCTCACTATGCAGTATCGAGAATGTCAGTAATGCACTGCATAGTGTAATAAAGGCTAATTTTAGTCGCATCTTATTCCTTGTTGATTTGCTCACCTAACATGACTTTTGCTATGTCTATTTCGTCGCTGCATGCTCGGCTGTCTTTTTCGCACAATTGATAGAAATCTTTTATTGTGACTCCATCTAGCTTAACAACGTTCAATTCTCGTTGTAAAAAAGTTATGATTTTATGAGCTACTTTATGGGCATGAAGAATTAATGCTTTGTCTGCTTTATCGCCTCTTTCAAAGTAAAAACCAATGAACTTATGGAGCTGATTAAAGCGAATAAGGTTTTTCATGCTGTGCGGATCCCACACCTTAAACTCCATAAAGCGGTTGTCTTTAATAAATTGATCTACAGTAACATCTTTTGCATAAGGGTAAGCCCATAATTCAAAGCCTCGATCTGTAAAGCTTTGATGTAATGCGATTCGTGGTTTTTGCTCGCAAACAATTTCGCCCATTTCGGTTACATGGCCTCCTAATAAATCAAGGTTCCAGTTACGTGGGTCAATTAATCGCTTAACAGCATTATCAAAACCGTGGTCTAAAATCCCTTCTGATTCGCTGACTGATGATGCCACCATATGATAAAAAGGCGGCAGCTCGCCCCAGTTAATTTGTTTTTTATACCAATTTATCTCTTTAAGAGTTGGATTCGCAGGTAATTGCGCTTTATTATGCGAGCCAGGCATCATGTTTCCTTTACTACCAGTTATTGATTAAGGATAAACTATTGTTTTGCGTGTTTTAAGCAAAAAATGAGTTGTTTCTCATTATAAAGACTTATTTCCGCAAGATGCTGACATCTTATACTTATTATTCATATTAATAACGCAGTTGATTCGCTATGTTAACGGTTGATTTAAGGGACTATAAGTGCCCCCAACAATTTATTCAGTTTAAATTAGGGTTGAATAAGGCAATATCAGTTAAACAACCCGTGACTTTTACATTTAATGCTGCAGAGGCAACGGACGATATGCAGCGATTTTTAGAAAAACATCATTACCATTTTAAAATTGACCTAGAATTAGGTGTGCTAACTGTGGAGCCCATTCGTGTTTGAGTATGTAAAAGCCTGGTACGAAAATAAATTTTCAGATCCCCATTCAGTAACCTTGTTGTTACTGCTTATTGCAACCTTTGCATTTTTCTACTTTTTTGGCTCGCTAATCGTGCCTGTTTTAGTTGCCTTGGTGATTGCCTATTTACTAGATTGGCCCGTTGCTCATTTAGAAAAGCTGGGTTTAAAGCGCTTTACTGCAACGATTCTTGTTATGTTGGTATTTAGTGGCTTGATGATCATGATTATTGTTGGCATGGGGCCTGTGCTTTGGCAGCAAACCAGTAATCTAGTTCAAGAAACCCCATATATGATTGAGAAAGGTAAAGCACTGCTTTTACACCTTCCTGAAGATTACCCAAGTTTGATTACTGAAGATCAGGTTAAATCAATTGTTACCAGTGTTGAAACTAAAGCCATTGAGTTTGGTCAGTTGGTGTTATCCGTATCGTTAACCTCTATTAAAGATGTAGCAGCTTGGCTGATTTATCTGATTTTAGTGCCGCTCTTAGTGTTCTTTATGCTTAAAGATAAATTAGAGCTGACGCAAAGTGCTGAGCGATTATTGCCAAAGCAGCGCCGTTTGATCATTCAAGTGTGGCAAGAAATGAATCAGCAAATCATGAATTATATCCGCGGGAAGGTATTCGAGATTTTAATTGTGGGCACTGCATCCTTCATCTCCTTTGCAGTTCTTGATCTTCGTTATGCAGCCTTATTAAGTGTGTTGGTTGGCTTATCAGTTCTGATTCCATTTGTAGGGGCAGCATTGGTGACTATTCCTGTGGCAGCGGTGGCGTTATTCCAATTTGGCTTAGAAACACAATTTTGGACCATTCTAATTATCTATGGCGTGATCCAAGCACTTGATGGCAACGTTTTAGTGCCATTGCTGTTCTCTGAAGCTGTCGATTTAAACCCTGTGTTTATCATAGTGGCTGTGCTGTTTTTTGGTGGCTTATGGGGGTTTTGGGGCGTATTTTTCGCGATACCACTTGCGTCATTGGTTAAAGCACTTATTAATGCATGGTCTTCAAAACAGGTTGAACTAATCGAAAATTAGCTTAGTCTTAAAAAGTATAGAAAACGCACTTTACTGACTAATTGATTATTATAATTTAGCCGTGAAAAATGTAAAATAGGTTATAAGATATATCTTTTAGTAATATGGTGCGTTTTACATGGCAAATTTTTACCTTCCTGACGATGCTAATCAGCAAATTTATTTAGATGCGAATGCAACGACTCCTGTACTTCCTGAAATTGCCGATGTGGTTTCGCATACGATGCGAGTATGTTTTGGTAACCCATCAAGCTCTCATATTACTGGTATTCAAGCAAAGCACTTATTAGAGCAAACGCGTAACAAAGCGCGTGAAGTAATTGGCGCAACCGACGGCGATATTTTATTTACCTCTGGTGCAACCGAAGGTATTCAAACGGCGGTTGTTTCAACGCTTATTGCTGCGAAAAATCACCCAATTGAGAACCCGGTATTACTTTATGGGGCAACAGAACATAAAGCAGTGCCAAATACCCTAAAACATTGGAACAGCGTGCTTGATATTAATGCACAGGTGTTAGCTATTCCCGTTGATAAAAACGGTATTTTAGATCACGAATTTATTCGCAAACATGCAGCTAATGCGCTGATGATTTGTACTATGGCGGTCAATAACGAAACCGGTGTATTCCAAGACTTAATCGCTATTGAGCAAGTTATTCGTAGTGAAAACACCCATGTTGCTTGGATGGTAGATTGCGTACAAGCCTTAGGCAAAACCAACTTAGCGCTAAGCCAAACAACCATTGATTACGCCCCATTCTCAGGCCATAAATTGTATGCCCCTAAAGGAATTGGCGTACTTTATATTCGTGAAGGCAGTGCATATACACCGTTTATTGCTGGTGGCGGCCAAGAAAGCGGTATGCGATCAGGCACCGAAAACTTACCAGGTATTGCCGGTTTAAATAAGCTGTTCTCGTTATTACTTGATAAACAAAACCAAACATTCAAACCAATTGAGCAGCTACATGCTTATCGTGAGCAATTATTAGGAGCACTAACAGACACCTTTGGCAGCATCACGTTTAACCACAGTTTTGAGCATTCAGTGCCAACAACGTTGAACTTTGCAGTTAATGAATTAACGAGTAAAGAAGTGATGGATTTATTTGATGCTGCGGGTATCCGTGTTAGTGGCGGTTCTGCATGTAGCTCAGGCGCAAATCGTAGTTTTGTACTTGATGCGATGGGGGCCAGTGATTGGCAAAGTGAAAACGCGATACGTATGTCGTTTGGCCCTGCTGTAAATCAACAAGAAATTGACTTTGCTTGCGATAAAATTCGTTCTTTAAAACCGATTCTAGAAGCAAACTGCCTTGTTGTGTCTGATAGTACATCACCTCAACACGAAGTCTGTGCGATTGGCTTAACACAACTTCGCCATCAAGCTGCGTGCTGCTGGCTTTATGTTGATAGCGATAAAAACGCAGTGGTGATTGATCCTATCATCGAGCTTATTCCACGTATGGCGAAAATTGTTGCGACACAAGGTCTAACAGTAAAAGCGATTTTAGATACCCATAACCACCAAGAGCGTTTATCGGCTCGTTGTTTGTTAACCAAAGAGCTAGCAGAGCGTTATGTTGCTAGCGAGATAGATGAACTTGGTTGGCCTAAAGAGTCACAGGCTATCGAATTAACTGGTGTACGCTTAACTAAATTAGCGACACCGGGACATAGTAAAGATAGTGCCAGCTACTTATTAACAGATACTCAAAGTGGTAATGTGAGCTATTGCTTCTGTGGCGATTTAATCTTACCGGGTGGTTTAGGTAATACGGCTATTAGTGGCGGCGATGCTGCGCAAATGGCACAGTCATTAAAGCAGCTTGCTATAGCAATACAAGATTCAACGGTGATTTGCTCGGGTCATGATTATCAACAATGTTTTGCTATGGATTGGCATGCGCAAAAAGAGACCACGCCGCTATTAGCACAGTTATTGAATGACCAAATATCGGATACGCAGTTTATTGAGTTAAAACATCAAGCTGATGAACAAAAGCATACTGCAAGTCATTCTTTATGTGGTTATGTTGAAACCCTTGAAAGCGCACCTATGAAACAGCTCACTGCAGCGGATGCTAAAGCGATGCTTGACTCTCAAGCTACTTATATAATTGATACTCGTGAGCCTTATGAACATGGCGCGAATAACCTTTCAGAGTTATTTTCCGTTGCTAATAGTAAAGTGATCAACATTCCATTGAGCCGTATGGCAAATGCCATCGTCGAAGAGCAATTAGATAAAACGCATACTTATATCTTGGTTTGTCGAAGCGGTAACCGCTCAAAGCAAGCAGCAAATAACCTGTCACAACTTGGTTTTGAAAAGGTATATAACTTAGATGGTGGTTTAGCGTTGTTGTAAAAGGTAATTTCAGTCCTTCATTAAAAAAGCCGCTATTTAGCGGCTTTTTTGTAAGCTGTTTAAGTTAGGCTGTTATGGGGCCTGAACTTTCACGTACCACTAATGATGGGGTAAAGGTCGTGATAATGTCTTTATCTTGATTCCGTGCACCACGGGTTTTTCTGAACAACAGGCGTGCTGCATGCTGTGAAATTACATCATTTGCTTGATGGGCTGTGGTAAGCTTTGGCCAAGTTTGACGCGAGAATGGAGAATCTTCGAACCCAGTAATTGATAACTGCTGTGGAATTTCAATACCCATTAAGCGTGAGGCGAATAACGCGCCAGCTGCCATTTCATCGTTTCCGCCAAGTAGGGCAGTGATGCTTTTCGGGTTACTCTCACCAAGCAATGCTTTTGCACCTTCAACACCTGATTCAAAAGAGTACTGGCCTTCGTAGATTAGCTCATCCTTCAATATGATGCTGTGATCTTTTAATGCAGCCTGATAACCCGCTAAACGTTCAGTCGTAGATTTATGTTCTTTATCGCCGCATAAAAAACCAATGTTTTTATGACCAAGCGAGAGTAAGTGAGAAGTAATTTCGTATGCAGCCGCGTAGTCATTTACATAAATACAGGTGTCTTGGTCTTCCTCTGTAGGGCGACCGGAGAGTACACGCACATAATGAATGCCCATTTCATCAAGCATATCGATGATACTGCTTTGTTCTGATAGGGGTGGTGTTAACACTAAACCAGCCAAACGAGAGCGCTTTATCATGGTTTTGAAGTCTTCTTCCATGTTGCCATCGAGGTAGTTACAAGGGTGAATGACTAGTTCATAGCCTTCTTCTTTACAACGCGACAATACGCCATTTTGCATGTCGATGACATAATAAGCATTCGGGTTGTCATAAACTAAACCAACAGTAAAAGACGATGTGCCTGCTAGGTTACGAGCTGCAAGGTTTGGTTGATAGTTCAACGTGTTAACAGCGTCCATCACTATGTCGTAAGTTTTTTTTCTGACCGATGGCTCTTTATTGATCACTCGCGAGACTGTTTTCATTGAAACACCAGCGAGCTTGGCTACATCATTTATGGTTACTTTCATACTGTTACTTTATAGTTAGTTATATTT
>NZ_JAKEVN010000042.1:0-32718 GCF_022398505.1 Pseudoalteromonas sp. Isolate3
ACTAGCTCAAGTAGCTCTTCGTCGTCAACCATGTCACATTTGTTCATGAATACGATGATGTAAGGTACACCAACCTGACGAGAAAGTAGGATGTGCTCACGAGTTTGTGGCATAGGACCGTCAGTCGCAGCAACTACTAGGATTGCGCCGTCCATTTGAGCAGCACCAGTGATCATGTTTTTAACATAATCGGCGTGTCCTGGACAGTCTACGTGTGCGTAGTGACGAGTAGGAGTATCGTACTCAACGTGTGAAGTTGAGATTGTGATACCACGCTCACGCTCTTCTGGAGCGTTATCGATTGATGCGAAGTCTTTAGCTACACCACCGTATACTTTTGCAAGTACGTTTGTGATTGCTGCTGTTAGAGTTGTTTTACCGTGGTCAACGTGGCCGATTGTACCAACGTTTACGTGCGGTTTTACGCGTTCAAACTTTTCTTTTGCCATCTTAAAAAATTCCTATAAAGAAATTAACGCCTGACCCACTATTGGGCCAGACAAGCTAAATCATATAACAGCGCGAGCTGCAATTATTGCATCTGCAACATTCTTAGAGGCTTCTGCATACTTCAAAAACTCCATAGAGTATGATGCACGGCCTTGTGTTGCAGATCGCAGATCAGTTGCATAACCAAACATTTCAGAAAGTGGTACTTGCGCATTAATTTGCTTAAGACCACCGAATGCTTCTTCCATGCCTTCGATCATGCCGCGGCGACGGTTTAAGTCACCAACTACATCACCCATGTTTTCTTCAGGAGTGATAACTTCAACCTTCATTACTGGTTCTAGAAGAGCTGGGTTTGCTTCAAGCGCACCTTTCTTCATCGCCATTGAACCTGCAATCTTAAATGCCATTTCATTCGAATCTACATCATGGAATGAACCATCAAACAGAGTCGCTTTAACGCCAAGTAATGGGTAGCCTGCCAGTACACCTTGAGTCATTTGCTCTTGGATACCTTTGTCTACCGCAGGGATGTATTCTTTAGGAACAGAACCACCAACGATTTCGTTAACGAACTCATAAATTGGCGCATCATCTTCCGAAATATCCATCGGTTCAAGTTTAAGCCAGACGTGACCATATTGACCACGACCACCTGATTGACGTACGAACTTCCCTTCAACTTCAACAGCTGAACGGATAGCTTCACGGTATGCTACCTGTGGCTTACCAACGTTACATTCAACACTGAATTCACGCTTCATACGGTCGACAATGATATCAAGGTGAAGTTCACCCATGCCAGAAATAATAGTCTGGCCTGATTCTTCGTCAGTTTGTACTCGGAAAGATGGATCTTCTGCCGCTAGTTTACCTAGCGCGATTCCCATCTTATCTTGGTCAGCTACTGTGCGAGGCTCTACCGCAACAGAGATAACTGGCTCAGGGAACTCCATACGCTCAAGCGTAATGACTGAGTTCGGATCACACAGTGTCTCACCTGTTGTTACGTCTTTAAGACCAATAGCCGCTGCGATGTCGCCTGCGTAGACTACTTTGATCTCTTCACGTGAGTTTGAATGCATCTGAACGATACGACCAAGTCGCTCACGCTTACTTTTAACTGGGTTGTATACCGCGTCACCCTGTTTAACAGTACCAGAGTAAACACGGAAGAAGGTCAAGGTGCCAACGAACGGGTCTGTCGCAATCTTAAAAGCAAGTGCGGCAAACGGTGCGTTGTCATCAGCAGGACGTTCTTCCTCAGTACCATCTTCAACGATACCTTGGATTTGTTTCACTTGTGTTGGAGCAGGCATATATTCGATAACAGCATCAAGCACAGCTTGAACACCCTTATTCTTAAATGCACTACCACACGTCATTGGAACAATTTCGTTAGCTAATGTGCGCTGACGTAAAGCTGCTTTAATTTCAGCTTCAGTCAGGTCTTCACCTTCTAGATATTTGTCCATTAGTTCTTCTGATGCTTCAGCAGCGCTCTCAACCATGTGAGAACGCCATTCTTCTGCAAGCTCCAGAAGCTCTGCCGGAATGGCCTCATAAGAGAAAGTCATGCCTTGATCTTCGGCATTCCAGTTAATGGCTTTCATCTTAATAAGGTCAATAACACCTTTAAAGTCGTCTTCAGCACCAATTGGTAGCTGAATTGGAACAGGCGTTGCTCCAAGACGAGATTTCACCTGGTCCACAACAGTTAAGAAGTCAGCGCCAGTGCGATCCATTTTATTTACGAAGATCATGCGAGGAACTTCGTATTTGTTCGCTTGACGCCAAACTGTCTCAGTTTGCGGCTGTACACCAGATGAAGCACAAAGAACAACTACCGCACCATCTAGTACGCGTAAAGAACGCTCTACTTCGATAGTGAAATCTACGTGTCCTGGAGTATCAATGATATTGATGCGATGGTCGTCAAATTGAGCGTCCATCCCTTTCCAGAAACACGTTGTTGCAGCAGAAGTGATTGTGATACCACGCTCTTGTTCCTGCTCCATCCAATCCATAGTTGCAGCACCATCATGTACTTCACCGATCTTATGAGAAAGACCTGTGTAGAACAGAACACGTTCTGTTGTGGTGGTTTTACCTGCATCTACGTGAGCGCAAATACCGATATTGCGATAGCGCTCAAGTGGAGTTGTACGTGCCATATGATCCTCTTAAAGGTTAAGGGCAGATTACCAACGGTAATGAGCGAATGCTTTATTCGCTTCAGCCATACGGTGAACGTCTTCACGTTTCTTAACCGCAGTGCCTTTGTTGTCAGCAGCGTCAACGATTTCTTGAGCTAAACGTAAGCCCATAGATTTTTCGCCACGCTTACGTGCAGCGTCTACTAACCAACGCATACCTAATGCGTTGCGACGTACTGGACGTACTTCAACTGGTACTTGGTACGTTGAACCACCAACACGGCGAGATTTAACCTCTACCTGTGGGCGAACGTTTTCAAGTGCAGCTTCAAAGATTTCAAGGTGCGACTTGCCTGATTTCTCAGCAGCCACGTCTAACGCACCATAAACGATTTTTTCAGCAGTAGATTTCTTGCCGTCTAACATTACTACGTTAACGAATTTAGCAAGAAGTTCCGATCCGAACTTAGGATCTGGAAGAATTTTACGTTGACCTATTACGCGTCTTCTAGGCATTTTGTATCTCCGGTATCTTCAGGTTTGCTCTTTTAGAGTCAATACCCAAAACAATTAATTTAAAAATTTAGTGCTTGGCCTTACTAACGGAGAACCATTAGCCCTTAGGGCGTTTAGCACCGTATTTAGAACGAGCTTGACGACGGTCGCTAACGCCTGCACAGTCAAGTGCACCACGTACAGTGTGGAAACGCACACCTGGTAAGTCTTTAACACGACCACCACGGATAAGGATTACACTGTGCTCTTGTAAGTTGTGGCCTTCACCACCGATGTAAGATGTTACTTCGAAACCGTTAGTTAAACGAACACGCGCTACTTTACGTAATGCAGAGTTTGGTTTCTTAGGTGTAGTTGTATATACACGAGTACATACACCACGCTTTTGCGGACAAGCTTTAAGTGCAGCTGAGTTACTTTTAGTAACTTTGCTACGACGTGGCTTACGCACTAGCTGGTTAATAGTTGCCATTTAAATAGCTCCTGAAATTAAAATTACTACTGAAAAAATAAAAAATCCGCCCTGTTTACATGCTCGTTACAAAACGTGCAGGCAAATGGGTGGCGGAATTTTAATGAGCAAAGTTTAACCTGTCAACCTTAACTCATCGTAAGGCAGAAGATAACTGCCTTACGATTTCTTAATCTATTGATTAAGCTGAGATTATTGGTTTCCAGAGATATCTGCGTTAAGTGCGTCAGTTAGTGCTTGAGTCGCCTCTTCAGCACTTACTGTTTGCTCTTCAACGATTTCACCTTGCTTGCGACGATTCAAACGGTCTTGGTGATACGCAAAGCCTGTACCAGCTGGGATCAGACGACCCACGATTACGTTCTCTTTCAGACCACGAAGTTCATCGCTCTTACCATTTACAGCTGCTTCAGTTAGGACACGAGTTGTCTCCTGGAATGATGCTGCAGAAATGAAAGATTCTGTTGCAAGTGACGCTTTAGTGATACCCATTAACTGGATTTCAAACTTCGCTGGGATCTTACCTTGTTTCTCAAGTTCACGGTTCGCGATGTTAACGCGTGCCACTTCAACTTGTTCACCGGCTAAGAACTCAGTGTCACCGCCGTCAAGGATGATACATTTACGTAGCATCTGACGAATAATTGTCTCAATGTGTTTGTCATTGATCTTAACGCCCTGCAAGCGGTAAACCTCTTGCACTTCGTTAACGATGTAGTTAGCTACATGAGTTACACCACGTAAGCGTAAGATGTCATGTGGTGACTCTGGACCATCGGCGATAACCTCACCTTTAGACACTTGCTCACCTTCGAACACGTTAAGTTGACGCCATTTAGGAATCATCTCTTCGTATGCGTCACCCTCAGCTGGAGTGATTACAAGACGCTTCTTACCTTTTGTTTCTTTACCGAAGCTGATAGTACCTGTGATTTCTGCAAGGATTGCAGGATCTTTCGGTTTACGTGCTTCGAATAAGTCAGCTACGCGAGGTAGACCACCCGTGATATCACGAGTCTTCGAACCTTCTTGCGGAATACGTGCAAGTACGTCACCTGGGTTTGCAGTTGCACCGTCGGTTACTTCAATCGTTGTGAATGAAGGTAGACGTGTTTCTTGCAGACCACGCTCATCGCTTTCGATGATTAGTTTAGGTTCTTTCGCATTTGCTTTACCTAAGTCTTTAACAACCACACGAGTTAAACCAGTTAACTCATCTGTTTGTGCTTCGGTATTTGAGTCATCAATGTCGCTGAACGAGATTTTTGACTTATGCTCAAGAACGATTGGGTGACTATGCGGATCCCAAGTTGCAACGATATCGTTACCTTGAACTTCTGCATTATCTTGTACAGATAACACCGCACCGTAAGGTACTTTATAACGCTCTTTCTCACGACCAAAGCTATCGATGATAGTGATCTCTGTTGAACGAGACGTGATAACAATCTTACCGTCTGTGTTTAGTACGTACTTCGCGTTGTGTAACTTCAATGTACCGTTAGTTTTAACTTGTACACTGTTTTCAGCAGACGCTCGAGATGCTGCACCACCGATGTGGAAGGTACGCATCGTAAGCTGTGTACCCGGCTCACCGATTGATTGCGCCGCGATAACACCTACTGACTCACCTGGATTAATGATGTGGCCACGTGCAAGGTCACGACCGTAACACTTAGCACATACACCAAAGTCATTATCACAAGTGATTACTGAACGAACGCGTACTTCATCTACTGAATGCTCTTCTAGAAGGTCACACAGTTTTTCGTCAAGCATGATATTACGCTCAACAAGTACTTCGTTAGTATTTGGAATTAATACATCTTCAGCAACAACACGACCAAGAACACGTTCGCGAAGCGCTTCTACAACGTCACCACCCTCGATAAGCGGTTTCATTGTTAAGCCATCTTCTGTGCCACAATCGTCTTCATTGATTACTAAATCTTGTGCAACGTCTACTAGACGACGCGTTAAGTAACCCGAGTTTGCTGTTTTAAGTGCTGTATCGGCAAGACCTTTACGCGCACCGTGCGTTGAGATGAAGTACTGTAGTACGTTTAGACCTTCACGGAAGTTCGCCGTGATTGGTGTCTCGATGATTGAACCATCTGGACGTGCCATTAGACCACGCATACCCGCTAACTGACGGATCTGAGCGGCGCTACCACGTGCACCTGAGTCTGCCATCATAAACACTGAGTTGAATGAAGATTGCTCTTCTTCTTCGCCTTTAGCGTTGATTACAGTGTCTTTTGATAAGTTCGCCATCATCTCACGTGATAAGTTTTCATTTACACGTGACCAGATATCGATAACTTTATTGTACTTTTCACCAGCCGTTACAAGACCTGATTGGAATTGTTGGTTGATTTCAGTTACTTCAGCTTCCGCTGATTCAATGATTTCTGCTTTAACCGGTGGGATAACTAAGTCATCGATACCGATTGAAACACCTGACTTCATTGCGTAGTGGAAACCGGTGTACATTACTTGGTCAGCAAAGATAACTGTATCTTTAAGACCTAGACGACGGTAACACTCGTTTAATAAGCCAGAAATTTGTTTCTTACCTAGGGCTTGGTTGATTAACTCAAACGGCATGCCTTTAGGTAGGATTAGTGAAAGGATCGCACGACCTACTGTTGTTTCAACAATAGATACTTGCTCAACTGTTTCACCATCTTCATTACTGATTGTCTCGCTGATACGTACTTTTACGCGTGCATGTAACTCAGCGTTACCGCTGCGGTATGCTTTTTCAGCTTCTTTAGGATCTTTAAATACAATACCTTCGCCTTTCGCATTGATGCGATCACGAGTCATGTAGTAAAGACCTAATACAACGTCCTGTGAAGGAACGATGATTGGCTCACCATTCGCTGGAGATAGGATGTTGTTAGTAGACATCATTAGAGCACGTGCTTCTAATTGTGCTTCAAGCGTTAACGGTACGTGTACCGCCATTTGGTCACCATCGAAGTCAGCGTTGTATGCCGCACAAACTAATGGGTGTAAATGAATCGCTTTACCTTCGATAAGCACAGGTTCGAACGCTTGGATACCCAAACGGTGAAGTGTTGGTGCACGGTTCAGTAATACTGGATGCTCACGAATTACTTCGTCTAATACATCCCATACTTCTGCTACTTCACGCTCAACCATCTTCTTAGCAGCTTTGATAGTCGTAGCCATGCCGCGACGCTCTAGTTTACCGTAGATAAATGGTTTGAATAGCTCAAGTGCCATCTTCTTAGGAAGACCACACTGGTGTAGTTTAAGCGTAGGACCTACTGTGATTACAGAACGGCCAGAGTAATCTACACGTTTACCAAGTAAGTTCTGACGGAAACGACCTTGCTTACCTTTGATCATATCAGCAAGCGATTTCAGAGGACGTTTGTTAGAACCTGTAATCGCACGACCGCGACGACCGTTATCAAGTAGCGCATCTACCGCTTCTTGTAACATACGTTTTTCGTTGCGTACGATAATGTCTGGTGCTGCTAGATCTAATAGACGTTTAAGACGGTTATTACGGTTAATAACACGACGGTAAAGGTCATTCAGATCAGAAGTCGCAAAACGACCACCGTCTAGTGGTACTAATGGACGTAGATCAGGCGGAAGTACTGGAAGTACTGTCATGATCATCCACTCAGGGTTGTTACCTGATTGGTGGAAAGATTCCATTAATTTAAGACGTTTAGTGATCTTCTTACGCTTAGTTTCAGAGTTAATTGTTGGTAACTCTTCACGCATTTCAGCAATTAATTGGCCAAGATCAAGTTCACGAAGCAAGTCTAATACTGCTTCAGCACCCATCTTCGCTTCAAACTCATCACCGTGCTCTTCAAGTGCATCTAAGTACTCTTCTTCACCTAAAAGCTGACCACGCTCAAGCGTTGTCATACCAGGCTCAGTTACTACGAATGATTCGAAGTAAAGTACGCGCTCGATGTCACGAAGTGTCATGTCTAGCATTAAGCCGATACGTGACGGTAATGATTTTAAGAACCAAATGTGCGCAACTGGGCTCGCAAGCTCAATATGACCCATACGGTCACGACGCACTTTAGTTAGCGTTACTTCAACGCCACACTTTTCACAAATAACACCACGGTGCTTAAGGCGCTTATATTTACCACATAAACACTCATAATCTTTCACTGGGCCGAAAATACGGGCACAGAATAAGCCGTCGCGCTCAGGCTTGAAAGTACGGTAGTTGATTGTCTCAGGTTTCTTTACTTCACCGTATGACCATGAACGAACCATATCTGGCGAAGCAAGACCAATGCGAATTGCATCGAATTCTTCGGTCTTATTTTGTTGCTTCAGAAACTTAAGTAAGTCTTTCACCTTAGCTCTCCTGTCGGAGGTTAATCTTGAGGGCGAAACAATCGCCCCTACATTCTATTCGGCCTAACAGGTGCGGCTTACGCCGCACCTAAATGGCTTAATTTTCTTCCAACTCGATGTTGATACCCAGTGAGCGGATTTCTTTCAACAATACGTTGAACGATTCTGGCATACCTGGTTCCATCTTATGGTTACCATCTACGATGTTCTTATACATCTTAGTACGACCGTTCACGTCATCCGATTTCACTGTTAGCATTTCTTGTAGAGTATATGCAGCACCGTAAGCTTCTAGTGCCCACACCTCCATCTCACCGAAACGCTGGCCACCGAACTGAGCTTTACCACCCAGCGGCTGCTGAGTAACAAGGCTGTAAGAACCAGTTGAACGTGCGTGCATCTTGTCATCAACCAAGTGGTTAAGTTTCAACATGTACATGTAACCAACAGTTACTTGACGTTCGAACTGATCGCCAGTACGGCCATCATAAAGTGTAACTTGACCGCTTCTTGGATAACCACCAAGCTCAAGTAAGTCTTTGATTTCGCTTTCACGAGCACCATCAAAGGCTGGAGTTGCGATCGGTAAACCACCTTTCAAGTTTTCAGCTAAGCGACGAACTTCATCATCAGAGAACGAGTCGATATCGACTTTCTGACGACAATCACCTAATTCGTAAACTTTCTTAACGAAGCTACGGATTTCGTGCAGTTCACGCTGCTCTTTCATCATTTCTTCTAAGCGCTCACCCACACCACGTGCAGCAAGACCCATATGAGTTTCTAGGATCTGACCGATGTTCATACGTGATGGTACACCTAGCGGGTTCAGAACGATGTCTACCGTACGACCTTTGTCATCGTATGGCATATCTTCTACTGGTACGATAGTCGAGATAACACCTTTGTTACCGTGACGACCCGCCATCTTATCACCCGGTTGGATACGACGTTTAACAGCTAGGTATACTTTAACAATCTTAAGTACGCCTGGTGCTAAGTCGTCACCTTGAGTGATCTTACGACGTTTGTTTTCAAACTTCTTATCGTATTCAGCTTTAAGCTCATCGTACTGAGCAGCTAGTTGCTCAAGTTCAGCTTGCTTATCTTCTTCAGCAAGGCTTTGAGTAAGCAGCTTTTCAGCATTTAGTGATGCAATTGAATCTGCGTTCAGACCAGCGTCAACAAGTAACTTACGAGCACGCTCTAATACGCCTGCTTCTAAGATACGGAACTCTTCGTTGAAGTCTTTCTTCGCTTCGCGAAGCTGCATGTCTTCAACTTCTAACGCACGCTTATCTTTTTCAACACCGTCACGGGTGAAAACTTGTACGTCGATTACAGTACCAGTTACAGAGTTTGGTACGCGTAAAGAGCTGTCTTTAACGTCTGACGCTTTCTCACCGAAGATAGCACGTAGTAGCTTTTCTTCTGGTGTTAATTGCGTTTCACCTTTCGGAGTCACTTTACCTACTAGGATATCGCCGCCTTTAACTTCAGCACCGATATAAACAACGCCTGACTCATCAAGCTTGCCTAGTGCAGATTCACCTACGTTAGGAATATCTGCTGTGATCTCTTCTGGACCTAATTTAGTATCACGTGCGATACATTGTAGTTCTTGAATGTGGATAGTCGTTAGACGATCTTCTTGAACTACGCGCTCTGATAGTAGGATTGAATCCTCGAAGTTATAACCGTTCCATGGCATGAATGCCACGCGAAGGTTTTGACCAAGTGCTAAGTCACCAAGGTCAGTCGAAGGACCATCTGCTAATACGTCACCACGTGTTACCGGCTCACCAACCATACAAGTTGGTTTTTGGTTAATACATGTATTTTGGTTTGAGCGAGTGTATTTAGTAAGGTTGTAAATATCTATGCCCGCTTCACCCGGGACACGCTCATCTTCATGTACATTTACAACGATGCGGCTTGCATCCGCATACATTACTTCACCACCACGCTTAGCAACGATAGTTACACCAGAGTCTTTCGCTAGTGTAAGCTCGATACCTGTACCTACCAGCGGTTTGTCCGCGATAAGAGTTGGTACGGCTTGACGTTGCATGTTTGAACCCATCAATGCACGGTTAGCATCATCGTGTTCTAGGAACGGGATAAGTGCTGCCGCTACAGAGATCACCTGTTGTGGTGATACGTCCATATATTGTTGGTCCATTTTGCCCATAAAGGTTGATTCACCTTTGTGACGACATGGAATTAGTTCATCAACAAACTCATTGTTTTCGTTCAAGTTTGAGTTCGCCTGAGCGATAACAAACTGACCTTCTTCAATGGCTGATAAGTAATCTACTTCATCAGTAACTACACCGTTTACCACTTTACGGTAAGGTGTTTCTAAGAAACCATAGTCATTAGTACGTGCGTACGTAGACAGTGAGTTAATTAGACCGATGTTTGGACCCTCAGGCGTTTCGATTGGACATACACGACCATAGTGAGTTACGTGAACGTCTCGAACTTCGAAGCCAGCGCGTTCACGTGTTAAACCACCCGGACCTAATGCAGAAATACGACGCTTATGCGTTACTTCTGAAAGCGGGTTATTTTGGTCCATGAACTGTGATAACTGAGATGAACCAAAGAACTCTTTAACCGCTGCCGAAATAGGCTTAGCGTTAATAAGATCTTGTGGCATTACAGCGTCAAGGTCACCTAAGCTTAAACGCTCACGTACAGCACGCTCAACACGTACTAGACCAACGCGGAATTGGTTCTCAGCCATTTCGCCAACACTACGGATACGACGGTTGCCTAAGTGGTCGATATCATCAACATCGCCAACACCGTTACGAATAGCGATAAGCACTTTCATAACAGCTACGATGTCTTCTTTCGATAATGTGCCAGGGCCAGTATCTGAGTCATAACCTACACGGCTATTGAACTTCATACGACCAACTGTTGATAAATCGTAACGCTCGTCAGAGAAGAACAAGTTATCAAATAAGGCTTCAGCCGCGTCTTTCGTCGGTGGCTCGCCTGGGCGCATCATGCGATAAATTTCTACTAATGCTTCTAAACGGTTGCTTGTTGTGTCGATACGTAATGTATCTGACATGTAGGCGCCGCTGTCAACTTCGTTGATATATAGAGTATCAATCTTAGTGTGACCTGCTTTAACCAATTCAGCCATTAGCTCAAGTGATAGCTCGTCATTCGCGTTTGCGATGATCTCACCTGTTGACTCATCAACATAGTTTTTAGCTACAACACGACCAATGATGTACTCATGCGGTACTTCTAATTGGTTAATACCTTTTTTCTCGATGTTCTTGATGTGACGCGCAGTAATACGACGACCCGCTTCAACAAGGACTTCACCGTCTTCGCCTTTGATATCAAAAGCGGCAGTTTCACCACGTAAGCGCGAAGGAACAAGTTCCATAAGAACTTTACCGTCAGCAACTTCAAACGTAGTTGTATCGAAGAATATCTCTAGGATTTCATCCGTTGAGTACTCTAGTGCACGTAAGATGATTGACGCCGGTAATTTACGACGACGGTCAATACGTACATAAAGGTTATCTTTTGCATCAAACTCGAAGTCTAACCATGAACCACGGTAAGGAATTACACGCGCGTTATAAAGCACTTTACCTGACGAGTGAGTTTTACCGCGGTCGTTATCAAAGAATACACCAGGGCTACGGTGTAGCTGAGAAACGATAACACGCTCTGTACCATTGATAACAAAGGTACCGGTATCAGTCATGAGCGGAATTTCGCCCATGTAAACTTCTTGCTCTTTAATGTCTTTAACTGTGCCTGGTGCTTCTTTGTCCATCACCACAAGACGCAATTTTACGCGAAGTGGAGCAGAATAAGTCACACCGCGAATTTGACATTCTTTTACATCGAATACTGGCTCACCAATACGATAACTTACGTATTGAAGCTCAGAATTTCCCGAGTAGCTTTTGATAGGAAACACAGAACGGAATGCAGCTTCCAAACCGTGATCGCCATCAGCGTCAGGGACTAAGAATTTTTTAAACGATTCTAACTGCGTCGACAGTAAGAAAGGTATATCCAAAACTTGTGGACGTTTACCAAAATCCTTACGGATACGTTTCTTTTCAGAATAAGAGTAAGCCATGGGGTTCCTCAGCTTGCTGATCTTTGACCCGACCTGTTCTTGTAAGAACAGACTTAACTGGCATCTATGCCAAGATGTACAACATTAAATTGTTGTTCTATTTTACTCTGCCACTTTCAACACCGATTAAGGTAACAACTTGAAAGTAAAGAGAAAATTAGATTTTATTTGCGTTACAGGATTGCATCGCTCCATAGCGCAAAAAGGCCGGTGATTAAATAATCACCAGCCCTTGCCTGATTACTCAGGCAGCGAACCTAGCGTAAGCTAGATTACTTAACCTCAACTTCAGCACCAGCTTCAGTAAGGTCTTTTGCAAGTGCTTCAGCTTCTTCTTTAGATACACCTTCTTTGATAGGTGCAGGAGCTGCTTCAACAAGTGCTTTAGCTTCTTTAAGGCCAAGACCAGTAGCACCACGTACAGCTTTGATAGCTGCAACCTTGTTAGCGCCAGCGCCAGTAAGGATTACGTCGAACTCAGTCTTTTCTTCAGCTGCTTCAGCAGCAGGACCAGCAACAACAGCAGCTGCTGCAGTTACGCCGAATTTTTCTTCCATTGCTTCAACTAGAGCAACAACGTCCATTACTGACATTTCAGCAATAGCATCAAGGATTTGGTCTTTAGTTACAGACATTACAAATTTCCTAATTATTACGGACTAAATATAGCCCAAAAAAAATATTACACCGAAAGTGAACAAAAAAACAGCTTAAAATTAAGCAGCTTGCTCTTCTTTCTGTACACGTACTGCTTCAATTGTTTTACACAATTTACCTGCAGACGCTTCTTTCATAGCGCTCATTAAGCGTGCAACAGCTTCGTCGTAAGTAGGTAGAGTTGCTAGCATAGCTGCGTCTACTACGTTACCTTCAAATGCAGCCGTCTTAACTTCGAATTTCTCGTTCTTCTTCGCGAAATCTTTGAAGATACGCGCAGCAGCACCTGGGTGCTCTGAAGAGAAAGCGATTAAGCTTGGACCAACAAGTGAGTCAGAAAGGCACTCAAAATCTGTACCTTCAATAGCACGTTTAGCTAAAGTGTTACGAACAACTTTCATCCATACACCAGCTTCACGAGCTTCTTTACGAAGGGCAGTGATAGCACCAACTGTTACACCACGAGAATCTGCAACAACTGCAGAAAGAGCACCAGTGGCTGCTTCGTTGACTTCAGCAACAATTGCTTTTTTGCCTTGAAGATTTAAAGCCATGGGTGTTACTCCTGGTTTAATGGGTTGCCGAAATTGGCTTCCCTGTTCTACTCTTCCCCATCTAAGATGGAGATGCTTTTTACGGCGAGAGCCAGAAGATTAGGAAAAATCTATCTGGGGATTCACACCGTCTACGTAGGTAAAATATTAAGGCCGAAGCCGCCTACGGTCTTGGACGGAAGCCCAATTTATCGTTTTTACCCGAGAGCATTACGAAATTATGGACTTCAACCCGAATTCTTTACTTGTTTTGAAATTAACTTTCTCAACAAAATGGCGCAAAATTATAGTTCAAATTTCGCGCCATGTAAACTCTTAATTAAGCAACAACTGTGCTTAGAGAGTTTTGGTCAACAGCAACACCTGCGCCCATTGTTGTAGAGATAGTTACTTTCTTCACGTAAGTACCTTTTGCTTGAGAAGGTTTAGCCTTCTTAAGCGCAACAATAAGAGCTTCAAGGTTTTGTTGAAGTTGCTCAGCAGTGAAATCAACCTTACCGATAGTAGTATGGATGATACCGTTCTTGTCGTTACGGTAACGAACTTGACCTGCTTTCGCATTTTTAACTGCTTCTGCAACGTTAGGCGTTACAGTACCAGTTTTAGGGTTTGGCATTAGACCACGTGGACCTAAGATTTGACCTAGTTGACCAACAACACGCATAGCGTCTGGAGATGCAACAACAACGTCAAAGTTCATCTCGCCTTTCTTAACTTGTTCAGCAAGATCTTCCATGCCCACTAATTCAGCACCAGCTTCTTTCGCAGCATCTGCGTTAGCGCCTTGTGTGAATACAGCAACACGAACTTCACGACCAGTACCGTTAGGTAGTACAGTTGCACCACGTACGTTTTGGTCAGATTTACGAGCATCGATACCAAGGTTAACAGCAACGTCAACACTTTCTACGAATTTAGCTGTCGCTAACTCTTTTAAAAGAGCAACTGCTTCGTTGATTTCGTAATCTTTAGTCGCATCCACTTTTTCGCGGATTGTACGCATACGTTTAGTTAATTTTGCCATTATCTTAGTCCTCTACGTTCAAGCCCATCGCACGCGCAGAACCTGCGATAGTGCGAACTGCAGCGTCCATATCAGCCGCTGTAAGGTCAGGTCGTTTTGTCTCAACGATTTCTTCAAGTTGAGCACGAGTTACTGTACCCACTTTTTCAGTGTTAGGACGGCCAGAACCTGATTTGATACCTGCAGCTTTCTTAAGTAAGTAAGCAGCCGGTGGAGTTTTCATGTCGAACGTGAAAGAACGGTCACCGTAAACAGAGATCACTACAGGAACTGGAGCGCCTTTTTCGATAGACTCTGTACGTGCGTTGAACGCTTTACAGAATTCCATGATGTTTACACCGTGTTGACCTAGTGCTGGACCTACTGGAGGACTAGGGTTAGCCATACCAGCGGCAACTTGTAGCTTGATAATAGCTTCAACTTTTTTAGCCATAATAAATACCTCATTTGGTGGGTCATAGCCTTGTGCGCGCGAGGACGCGTACTCTAACGGCTTCCCAGTTTAAAAATTGGTTCTCACTTTTTAGTGATAAAACAAGTTATAACTTGCCCTAACACAAAAAGGCCGCTGATTATAAGTTAATCAGCGGCCTTTTTCAAGCTTATTGCCAAAATATTAAACAATTTTGGCAGCTTTAATTTCTTACTTACTTGTCTTGCTCAACTTGACCGAATTCAAGGTCAACAGGTGTCGAACGACCGAAGATAAGAACAGACACTTTTACGCGGCTCTTCTCGTAATCAACTTCTTCCACAACACCGCTGAAGTCAGCAAATGGACCATCGATAACACGAACAACTTCACCTGGTTCAAATAATGTTGCAGGCTTAGGCGCTTCAGAGTTCTCTTGCAGACGGTTCAAGATGCGATCAGCTTCTTTTTGGCTGATTGGAGCTGGACGATCAGACGTACCGCCAATGAAGCCCATAACACGTGCTGTGCTGTTCACTAAGTGCCAGCTTGCATCGTTCATGTCCATTTGAACTAGTACATAACCTGGGAAGAATTTGCGCTCAGATTTACGCTTTTGACCAGCGCGCATCTCAACAACTTCTTCAGTTGGTACTAATACTTCACCAAAACTATCTTCCAAACCTTCAATCTTGATGTGCTCAAGAATAGTTTGTGCTACACGCTTCTCGTAACCAGAGAAAGCTTGCACTACGTACCAACGTAGTTTCTTTTCGTTCTTCTCATCCGACATGGGATTAGATCTCCAATCCAGTTAAAAAGCCTACTGCGCGGAACAAAATGCCATCTAATCCCCAAAGGATAAGTGCCATAATCACAGTTGCAACCATTACAATTAATGTCGTATGTGTTGTTTCTTGGCGAGTTGGCCACACAACTTTACGTACTTCGATACGTGACTCTTTTGCAAACGCAAGAAAAGTACGACCTTTTTCAGTTAGTGAGGCAATGCCTAAACCAGCTGCAACAGCAACCACTACACCAATAGCACGTAATAATACAGATTGGTCTGCAAACATGTGGTTACCAACGACTGCGCCTGCTAGTAGCGCAATTGCTACAATCCACTTTACTGAATCCATCGCACTTGATGGTGTTTCTACATTCGTGCTCATAATATTTTTACCTTAACTACAGACACAACAACCCTGCGCTCTGGCAGGGTTAATCCATTAAAATCTAAACTTAAAAACTGACTTGTTTAAACCGATTTTTAAATTCAGACTCAACACACATTGTTTAAAAAGTGGCAGGGGCGGAGAGATTCGAACTCCCAACCGTCGGTTTTGGAGACCGCTGTTCTACCAATTGGAACTACGCCCCTGCAAAGTGGATGCCTATTATACTTACGCAATTCATTAACACAAGAGTAAAAGATACCCATTAGTTAAAATCTCATCAGTTCGTTTAAAAATCAATATTAACATTGATTAAAAAGCAGTTTATTATAAACCCGATATAGGAACTAAAAAACTACATGGATCAGTGTGCTGCCATTTAAACTCTCTTTTAATATTGTACTGTTATGCCTCGTCACCTTGATCTGTAAGCAGGCTAATGCTCGCTCGTTACACCTAGCTACTTTTAATAGCCAACAAGGTCTAAGTCAAAACTCTATCACTTGCAGCATAACTGATCAGCAAGGCTTTTTATGGTTTGCCACACAGGGAGGTTTGAACCGCTTTGATGGTTATGAATTTAAACGCTTCAAAGCTAACAGCAATAATAAAAGTATTTCTGGAAATTGGATCACAGGCTGTGCCAAGGACAGTAATAATCAGCTGTGGTTTTCGACCGCCAGCAAAGGACTCAATAAACTCAATCCTGAGACTGGCCAATTTGAGGTTTATTCGACTTCTAATGAGGCAGGACTAAGTGAAGATAAAATTTGGTCAATGGTACTGGCTAAAGGTGATGTTCTTTGGCTAGGTCACGAACATGGTAAGTTAACTCGTTTTGATATATCAAACCAAGAATTTGAACATTTCCAATACAAAATAGATCAGCAGTTGCCGCTTGTACGTGACATTGTTATTACCGATGAACTCATCTGGCTTGCCACTGATATGGGACTTATTTCATTTAACCCAAGCACAGAGCAATTTACTCAACATACTCAAATCACTTCACCGCTTTGGCATCTAAAATTGTTGAATCATGAAAAACTGCTTATTGGTGCAAAGCAAGGCTTATATTCATTAGATTTACTTACGCAAACCAGTGAGCAAATCGAACAGTTAAATGGTGTCTGGATCACTGACAGCCTTATTGACCAACAGCAAAACCTTTGGCTTACAAGCTACGGGCGAGGTCTATACTTTTTACCTGCAGATGCTGACTTACAAGACCAATACATTCGATACGACCATGACAAGCAAAACCCCAATGGCTTGACTAGCGACTTTCTCCTATCTCTTTATCAAGATTCACAAGGCATTATGTGGTTGGGCACCGATGGTTATGGTGTGCATCGCTATGATCCTAAGCAACAGCAGTTTTCTCATCAGTTACAAACCTCACAGCCAAATTCACTAAGTCATAATTTTGTTCGCTCAATAATAAAAAGAGCCAATGGCGAGGTATGGATTGGCACCCGTGACGGACTCAACCGTCAAACAGCGTTTGGTTACCAACATTATAAAAATGCCCTGCCAAATAATAATATATTTGCCCTTCATGAAGATGCTAACAAGCAGTTATGGATAGGTACTTACGGTGGTGGCTTAATTAAGTATCAAGATAGTCGTGATGAATTTAAAGCCTTCACTATGCAAAGCCACCAGCTAGCCAGTGACCGTGTATATGCAATAACTAGCGACAAAGTTGGTGCTCTTTGGCTTGGGAGTAACCAAGGGTTAACTCGCTTTGAGCCAAAATCAGGCAAAGTTACTCACTATAAACATAGTGATTCTCAAAACAGTCTTGCCAATAACACCGTATTTACTCTTGCTTACGATAGTGAAGAGCACTCACTTTGGGTCGGCACTCGAGCAGGGCTCAATAAACTGGATATCACTACGAAGCAATTTAGTTTATTAGATGAGCAAGGCTCTAACAGAGCTGGGCTCAGCCATAACATGGTCACCTCTTTATTATTGAATGGCGATAGTGTTTGGGTTGGCACCATGCAAGGCTTGAATCAAGTTAATAAGCATAACTTCAGGGTGAAACAAATTACTGAGCAACAAGGTTTGGCGAACGATAACATTTTTGACATTCTCGCCGATAAGCAAGGTATGCTTTGGCTAGCAACCAATGGCGGACTCACTCGCTATAACCCCACCACAGAGCAAATGCAGCAGTTTTTGCCAGAGGATGGCATTCAGCACCAATCTTTTATACTGGGTGCGAGCTTTCAAGCAGACGATGGCGAGTTATTTTTTGGTGGCATCAATGGTTATAATCATTTTTATCCTGAGCAACTAAAGTTATCGCACTCTCCCCCTACCCCTGTTTTAACCGAATTATTATTAAACAACAGAGTCATTAAGAGTAATCACTTCGATAAGCAAGCAAATACCCTTGCGAGTGCAACTCAGACATTTGCGTTTGCAAAATCTGCTGGCGTTATCGGCTTTAAATTTAGTGCATTAAAAAACGGATCGACACCAAAGCACTACCAATTCGGCTACAAGCTTGCTGGCTTTGATGAACAATTTTTATATACAGATGCATCCCTTAGACAAATTAATTACCCTCAGCTCCCTGCTGGGAACTACAAATTATTAATAAAAGCGAAAGATCAATATGGGCAATGGAGTGACAGCAAAAAGCTACTAACATTAACTGTTGTGCCTCCTTGGTGGCAAAGTAAATTAGCCTATGCTATTTACTTTATTTGTGCTTTAGCAGTGACCTGGCTTCTTTTGAATTCCTTGTACAAACGCAAACTCGCAGAGCAAGAAAAACAAACCGAGATTGAGCTAAACAAATTAAAAGATCAATTTTTAGATAACATTAGCCATGAGCTAAAAACACCATTGAGTTTAATACTTGCCCCGATCAGCCAGTTACAGCGAAGTAATACAGACCCCCAAGCTCAAAATCAACTGGCTAGTATTAAACGTAACTGCCAACGCTTACTTGAACTGATCAATCAACTTTTACAATTGAGTCAACGCCCTAGTACAGCTATTTACACTGTTAGCCCTTATTCCATTACAACCTTTTTAACAGACTTAGTGGCAGATTTCAGTGCTCTGTTTGAGCAAAAACAACTGCAATTTAGCTTTGATGATACTACCTCAACAACATGTAAGATTAACCTTGCTCCCGAACATGCTCATTCTATTTTCAGTAACCTGATAAGTAATGCGCTTAAGTACACGCCTAACGGCGGTAAAGTCGATATTCAACTTGATGAAGTGCAGCAACAACTGATTTTTAAAATTACTGATACAGGTGTGGGTATTGCCAGTGAACATCAACAGTCGATTTTTCAGCGCTTTACCCGCGTAGCATCATCAGAGCCTGGCAGTGGTATTGGCCTGAGCTTAGTAAAGCAACTTGTAGAGCAATACGGTGGGTCTATCAGCGTAAGCAGTAAAATTGCTGAGGGAAGTTGCTTTACTGTGTCATTGCCTATGCTTGAGTGTGCTGAAAATCAGGTTAATAGCATTACGCAACTACGCAACTCACAACAGACATTACTGATTGTTGAAGATAATAAGGAAATGGCTGAACTACTACTTGCTTTGTTTAATGCAGAATTTAACTGCATCTGTGCAACTGATGGTCAACAAGCGCTTGATTTATGCCAATCAGACCTACCAGAGCTCATTATCAGTGATGTAATGATGCCGAATATGAATGGCTATCAACTGTTAGCAGCACTCAGAGCAAACCCGGCCACCAGCCATATTCCGGTGTTATTACTTTCAGCTAAAGCAGATACCCACAGCCGCTTGAAAGGACTTGATTTATTAGCCGATGACTTTTTGAGCAAACCTTTTGAGCCCACTTTACTAGTAAGCAGAGTAAAAGGATTGCTTAATCTTAGACAAATTTTAAACCAGCATCTAACAGCCCAACTGGTAGCTCCTCTGAATAGTGATACAGCCGCTGTAACAGTACAAAATAAAGATTATTCCTTCACTGAAAAACTCAAGCAAGTAGTACAAGCCCATTATCAAGATGAAAACTTTTCGGTTGAGCAATTAGCCTCAGCCTTATGTTTAAGCTCCCGTGCTCTGCAACTAAAAATGAAAGCCTTGTATTCACAAACTCCCTCTGACTATTTACGCAATACTCGCTTAGAGTTTGCAAAGAAACAGCTAGTCGATGGCCATTTAGCGATTGGTAAAGTAGCAGAGCAAGCGGGCTTTAGTTCGCAAAGCTATTTTGCGCGAAGCTTTAAGAGCTATGTTGGCTTATCACCAAAACAGTACCGAGAAAAATATCAAAAACGCGTTGAATTTCGCATCAGTGAATAAACTTTTCGTCTGAGTGCTATCAATAAAACACTGATTTTTATAGCTTATCCATATAAACATTAATAACAACAAAGCCCATATTGCGGCGTTATTTACTGCATGAGATATAAGTTAAGGAAAGTCATATGCTCACCAAAACACACAAAGCGATTTCGATTACGTTACTTGCTGCGGCACTGACTGCATGCCAAAGTACTTCGACCACCACAAGCAATAACAATAGCCCAGATATAAACGAAGTGGCACAGCAGCAATACAATGGCCCAAAAGCTCGGATCGCTGTTGCCCGCTTTACTGACAAATCAAACGATTCACGTTGGTGGCGTAAAGAAATTGGTGAAGGTATGGCTGATCAACTAACAACCGCATTAGTTAGCACCAATCGCTTCATTGTCTTAGAACGACAAGCACTTGATGCCGTATTATCAGAACAAGACCTTGCTGTATCAGGCCGTGTGAGTGCAGCTTCAGGTGCTGCTTATGGTGAAATTGAAGGTGCCGAAATTGTCGTAGTTGCCGCTGTTACTGAATTCGATGATGACAATTCGGGCACCCGCGTAGGCAGTGGTGGCTTTATCGGTGACGTATTTAGCTCAGTGTCGGCGGGTTTTTCAAGTTCGCACATGGCGATAGATTTGCGCTTAATCGACACGCGAACTTCACGTATTTTAGCCGCTACCAGTGTTGAGGGTGGCAGTAAAGATTTTGACTTTACATCAGCTGCTACCAATTTTGGTGGTGCACTCGTTGGTGGTAACTTAAGTAGCTGGTCAAACACGCCAAAAGAAAAAGCACTGCGTGAAGTCATCGTCAAAGCCGTTGAGTTTTTGGAATCAAAAGTACCAACAACTTATTATCGCTATAATAGCGATAACACCATTGCAGCAGGCCATACCGCACCTGCACCACTAAAAGTAACCGCAGCTGCAGCACCAGCTAAAGCGCCAGTTGCATCGGTTAATGTTCCAACTCACAGAATGCCTTACTACGAAAAAACAGACTTAGCCATGTCACGACTGAACTTGGTTTGTTTAGGTTATTTAAAAAGGCAGCCTCACTACGAAGAATATGAAGTAGAAGACGTAGAGTACGATGAAGCAACGGTGATTGCACTCACTGAGTATCAGCAAGAAAATAAGCTGAAAGTGACAGGCCTTGCGGATGAGACGACTAAAAAATCTCTTGATGATTCAGGGTGTATTGCCAAAACGAACAAATCAAGTTTAGAAAGCCTTGGCAGTATGTTTAAATTTAATTAAGCAAACTAACAGCCAGTACCAGCACTGGCTGTTTAAAACCTTAGTTATAAAATTTGTAATAGCTCACCGCGATAAAAATCACATAACAACCAAATTTGTTGAAATGGATGGTGCTTAGGCACATCAAGGTGAGTAAGTACTGACTTAAAATCATCAAGATGCCATATAGTACTGGCATTTCGAATTAATAACCAAGGCTGCGTAGATTCGTAATGTTTCTTGGCTTTTTGTGCCAACAACCGATGCAAAGCACAGTGCAGACGCTCGTTACTTGGAGCTAAAGCCATTTCAGCAAGATCTCGTTGCATTGAGATAGACAGCGGCCTACCTAACACCGCCATTGCTTCTGTTTCACTGGCATATAAATGGGCGACTTCAATATCGAGCCGCTCATCACCTTTATAACAACTCACGTCTGGCTTACTCGGTGTGTTATGCCAAATATTTCGCATGCTTACACCAAACTGCTTTTCGTAGCAGCGCAAAAACAACTTTGCTGCACCATGCTCAAGTGCTATTTTCTCTCGTTCACTTTCACGATTCATTTAATGTTGCATACACATCTTTTAATAACCCTGAAGCGCCAAAACGAAATAACTCGGGTTGTAAATACGCTTCACCCATAATTGATTCAGCTAACGCTAAATACTCAGCAGCATCGGTGACTGTTCTGACTCCGCCCGCAGCCTTAAAACCAATTTTTTTACCACTCGCTTTTATGGTGTTTAACATGGTATCTGTTGCAGCTAGAGTTGCATTAACAGTCACTTTACCGGTACTGGTTTTAACGAAATCAGCACCGCCCTCAATTGCCAGTTTAGTGGCCGTTGAGATGAGATCATCGCTTAATTCGCCACTTTCTATAATTACTTTGAGTTGCGCTTTATTGCTACATGCCTCTTTTGACGCTTTGACATACTCAAAAACTTTGCGCTCATCACCGGCGATTAGTGCTTTATAGGGGATCACTAAATCAATTTCATCAGCTCCGCGCTCAATAGCAAACAGCGTTTCATTTATCACTTGTTCTAACGATTGCTCCCCACTAGGAAAGTTAGTAACTGTAGCTACTTTGACTTGCTGTAGTTCACGCTCAGCGAGTGCAAGCTTTGCGTCGCTTACAAACTGGCTATATACACAGACCGCAGCAGGAATACCTAACTTTGGCTCAATACTGGCAACCAAGTTATTAATGGTTTCTGTTGTGTCGCTGTCGTTCAGAGTTGTTAAGTCCATCAGTGCCACCGCTTGGGCAGCGCTTGTTTGCATTTTAGTCATAGCTCTTATATTTGTGTTGCCATATTAGTGACCTATAGTAGCAAATTTTTATCATTCGGCTATAAATCATAACTAATCACCATAAGGCTGCTTATTTACTTGTAACTCGTCGCAATCCCTTGTTAACTAAGTCTTAAGCCAAAACAAACCACCGGGTATAACTTTTAGTTATATAAACTTGGTTTTAATTATTTTTTACTTTTTTTAGAGCACTATATTCTGCTTGCCTGCAATAAGCAGTTTCGTTGATGTGTTTTAGGGGTGAGAACAAAGTGCAATATTTACCAATCTTTACCAAATTAGACGACAAACCAGTACTGGTAGTCGGCGGTGGAGATGTCGCGTTACGCAAATGCCGTGCGTTTTTAAAAGCACGTGCCAATGTGACACTAGTCGCCCCTGAGTTTTGCGATGAGCTGCTCGCTCTTGCTAAGCAAGGTGAAGTAAACCTGATTTCTGATACTTTTAAAGAGCAGTATCTGGATCAGCAAATGCTGATAATCGCCGCAACTGATATAGACAGTGTTAACAAAGATGTTTTCGAACTTGCGAATGCGCGCAATATTTTCGTTAACGTGGTGGATGACCAACCTAAGTGCAGCTTTATTTTTCCATCAATTGTTGACCGTGATCCAATCACTATTGCGATTTCAAGTGCAGGCACAGCACCAGTTTTAGCACGTCGTTTACGTGAAAAACTAGAAACACTTATTCCACAACATATTGGTCCTCTCGCTACATTAGTAGGTAGCTTCCGTAATAAAGTAAAACAGCGCTTTAAACACTTTGCTGATCGTCGCCAGTTTTGGGAGGGCGTATTTGATTCATCAGTGGTAAGCAAAGTACAAGCGGGTAATACCGAAGCTGCTTCAGCGCAATTAGAGCAACTATTAGATGCTAAGCCAGAGCCTGAAGGCGAAGTATATGTTGTTGGTGCAGGCCCAGGTGACCCAGAGTTATTAACACTAAAAGCACTGCAATTAATGCAACAAGCCGACGTCGTTGTTTATGACTACTTGGTTTCTGATGAAATTATGGATTTAGTACGCCGTGATGCCGACTTAGTTTGCGTAGGTAAACGTTTAGGCGATCATAGTGTTGCACAAGAAGATACTAATCAGATGCTGGTCGATTTTGCCAAACAAGGCAAAAAAGTATGCCGTATTAAAGGTGGCGACCCGTTTATTTATGGTCGTGGTGGTGAGGAAGTGCAAGTGCTAGCCGCTAATCAAGTACGTTACCAAATTGTACCGGGTATTACTGCTGCTGCAGGTTGTAGTGCATATGCTGGTATTCCACTTACCCACAGAGATCATGCGCAAGCCATTCAGTTTGTAACAGGTCACTGTAAAAAAGATGGTCAAGAATTAGATTGGCAGTCACTCGCAAAGCCAAATCAGACATTAGCAATTTATATGGGAGTGATTAAATCACCGCATATTCAAGCACAATTATTGAAACACGGCCGCGGTGCAGACACCCCCGTTGCCATAATCGAAAACGGCACACGTAAAGAACAACGAGTGGTTACAGGGCAATTAGGTGAGCTGGCCGATTTGATTTCGCGCCATAGCATTATTTCACCAGCCTTATTAATTATTGGCGAAGTTGCATCATTGCACCATCAGCTTGCATGGTTTGGTAAAACCGAGCAAACCAGCAGCTTTGCCCAGCCAATCACTGGCGTAGCTTAATTTAACTTTTAATCATTTTAGTAGGACGACTAACAATGGCTTTAACACACCTTCAGCAATTAGAAGCTGAAAGTATCAAAATCATGCGCGAAGTAGCTGCTGAGTTTGAAAACCCGGTGATGCTTTACTCAATCGGTAAAGATTCATCAGTGTTATTACACTTAGCACGTAAAGCGTTTTATCCAGCAAAAATTCCATTTCCACTTTTACACGTTGATACCAACTGGAAATTTAAGGAAATGATTGAGTTTCGTGACCGTCTAGCTAAAGAGTATGGTTTTGATTTAATCGTCCACAAAAACCCTGAAGGGTTAGAGATTGATATTAATCCGTTTGTACACGGCTCAGCAAAGCACACCGATATCATGAAAACGCAAGGCTTAAAGCAAGCGTTAGACAAATACGGCTTCGATGCTGCATTTGGTGGTGCACGTCGTGACGAAGAGAAATCTCGTGCTAAAGAACGTGTTTACTCATTCCGTGATAAGCACCACAGATGGGATCCAAAAAACCAACGTCCAGAGCTTTGGAATACGTACAACAGCCAAGTTAACCCGGGTGAAAGCATTCGTGTATTTCCATTATCTAACTGGACTGAACTTGATATTTGGCAGTATATCTACCAAGAAAACATTGAAATGGTTCCACTTTACCTTGCTAAAGAACGCCCTGTTGTAGAGCGTAACGGCACGCTAATCATGGTTGATGACGAGCGCATGCCATTGGAAGAAGGTGAAGTACCACAAATGAAATCTGTCCGTTTTCGTACCCTTGGTTGTTACCCGCTAACAGGTGCAGTGGAATCAACGGCAGGAACCTTAACTGAAATTATTGAAGAGATGCTGCTTTCAACCTCTTCTGAGCGTGAAGGCCGCGTGATTGATCACGACTCTGCGGGTTCAATGGAAAAGAAAAAACGTGAGGGCTATTTCTAATGTCTAAAACAAACGACACAATTAATGAAGTAAGAGAGTTAGGCATCGACGCCTACCTTGCGCGTCAGCAAGACAAAAGCCTTTTACGCATGCTTACCTGTGGTAGTGTAGATGACGGTAAGTCGACCCTGATTGGCCGCCTTTTACATGACAGCCATCAAATTTATGAAGACCAACTTGCTGCACTACATAAAGACAATGAAAAAGTCGGTAATGCGGGTGAAGAGCTTGATTTAGCACTACTTGTAGATGGCCTTCAAGCTGAGCGTGAGCAAGGTATTACGATTGACGTTGCTTATCGTTACTTTTCAACAGCAAAACGTAAATTCATCATTGCTGATACGCCAGGACATGAGCAGTACACGCGCAACATGGTTACCGGCGCATCAACCAGCGATGTAGCCATTATCTTAGTCGACGCTCGTTACGGTGTACAAGTGCAGACTAAACGTCATAGCTTTATCTGCGATTCGCTCGGCATTAAGCAGTTTGTTGTTGCAATCAACAAGATGGATATCGTCGATTTCGATGAAACCGTGTATGAGAAAATTAAAGCGGATTATCTAAAATTTGCAGAGCAGCTAAATGTTACTAATATCAAGTTTGTACCTATGTCAGCGCTCAAGGGTGACAACGTAGTAACACGCTCTCTACACACACCTTACTACACAGATAAACCACTGCTTGAGTTACTTGAAGACTCACCAGCGGCTGAAATTGATAGCGGTTTTGAAGCACGTCTTCCTGTGCAATATGTTGTGCGCCCTAACTTAGATTTTCGTGGCTTCCAAGGCACTTTAACGTCTGGTAAGTTCAGTGTTGGTGATGCAGTAAAAGTTTTACCATCTGGTAAAAGCTCAAGCATTAAAGAAATTGTGACTTTCGATGGTAACCTAGATACGGCTGAAGCAGGTCAAGCAATCACTTTAACGTTAAATGATGAAATTGATATCAGTCGTGGTGATGTTATTGTGCCAGCAGCTTCAAAAGCGGCTGTTACTAACCGTATTCAAGCTAAATTAGTATGGATGCATGAAGCACCGTTAGTATTAGGTAAAAGCTACAACTTTAAGTTAGGCAGCAAAAACACCTCAGCAGTGGTTAGAAAGATCGATCACACCATTGATGTAAATACCCTTGAGCATGGTCAAGCTGACTCATTACAACTTAACGAAATTGCTATTGTAACCTTAGAGCTTACTGAAACAATTCTGGCCGATGAGTACCACAACAACCATGAAACAGGTGCGTTTATTTTAATTGATCGCCTATCAAACTTAACCGTTGCGGCAGGTATGATTGAGCAATTACTTAGCACTGAAGAGCAGCAAAGTAGCTTTAGCGACTTTGAAGTTGAATTTAATGCTTTAGTACGCAAGCACTTCCCTCATTGGCAAGCGCTTGATATAACTAAGCTTAAGTAATCATTATTCGCCTGTTATAGGAAGTAAAAAGCATGTATCAACAGCTGGTATTAACAGGCATTATGCTGGTATTAGTGGGGTGTCTTTTTGGCACTCGACTAAAACCAGCATGGTTATTTGTCGGCGCTATTGGTATTAGTTATTTAGCAGGGCTGATCAGTCTTGAAGATATGCTAATTAACTATGCAAACCCTTCTTTAATTACGCTTATTCTACTTGTACTCGTTTCGATAGCTGTAGAAAAAACCACGCTAGTGCAAAAGCTTGCTCAGTCTCTTTCGAAAGGCAGCCTGACAAGTTCGGTGACAAAACTAGGTTTATCAACTGCCTTTTTATCATCATTTACTAATAATACTGCGGTAGTGGCATCACTGATTAGTGCAATAAAAGAAAGCCCGACCCATTCACCATCTAAGCTTTTATTACCTTTATCGTATACCGCCATTTTAGGTGGCACAATTACGCTGATTGGCACTTCAACCAATTTAATTGTTAATGGCTTTGCCGTTGAAGCAGGAATGGAGCCCCTTGGTTTTTTTGATTTTACCTTGATTGGTTTAGGCGCATTGAGCGTCGGACTTATCACTATTTTGGTGATGCTCAAGTATTTACCAGATAACGGTAAAAACGACCAAGAAGTGGTGCCCTTTTACCTTGAAGGTAAAGTAGAAACAGGTTCGAAATTAATTGGTAAAAGTGTTGAAGAGAATGGCCTTCGTGAATTAAAAGACTTGTTCTTAGCCGAAATAATCCGTGGTGATAAACGAATTTGCGCGGTTACACCAAAACAAGTTATCAAAGAAGGTGACGTACTGCTGTTTGTAGGTGACATAAAGTCAGTGCCTCTGCTTACCCAATTTGATGGCTTAAAAGTTGTGCACGACAAACATGAGAAAGACGTTGAGCACCTAGTTGAAGTTGTTGTTAGCCATTCTTCAAAATACATTGGTAAAACAATTAAAGAAGTTCGCTTTCGTGAGCAGTTTCATGCAGCCGTTATTGCTATTCGTCGCGGCCATGACCGTTTACAAGGCGGCTTAGGTAAAGTTCAATTGCAAGCGGGTGACTCATTGATCCTTGCGCCTGGCAAAGAGTTTTACTCGCTACCCAATTTAAAGCGCGAGTTTGTTTATATTTCAGGTCTTGATTTACAAACCCATTTAAAACCTAAGCAATCAAATATTGTGTTAGCGAGTTTTGCAACCGTATTGGGGTTAAGTATTATTGGCCTTGTTCCCTTAGTGAAAGGCCTACTCGTTCTTCTTATCGGTTTAATGCTAACGGGCACAATCAAGCTAAGTGAAGTAAAACGTCGTTTTCCGATTGAGTTACTCGCAGTAGTGGGTAGTGCTATTGGCCTTGCCAAACTCATGATAGGCACAGGGCTTGCCGGTGAAATTTCATCAGCCATGTTATACGTTTTAGGTGACTTTGGGCCCTACGGGGCATTTATCGCAATATTTTTAATGACGGTTTTGTTTACCGAACTCATTACCAATAATGCCGCTGCTGCGCTTTCGTTTCCGGTAGCGTATGCACTAGCCGTTGGTTTTGATGTATCACCGTTGCCTTTTATTATGGCTGTCGCATTTGGTGCATCGGCTAGCTTCATTTCGCCATTTGGTTATCAAACTAACTTGATGGTTTACAGCGCGGGAAACTACCGCCTTAAAGATTATATTGCCATGGGCTTACCTTTATCGATTATTTACTCGATTACGGTTTTAACACTCATACCACTGGTATTCCCATTTCAATAACGAGAGTAAAGACAATGGATGAAAATATCGTTTGGCATAATTACGCCATTAGCAAATCACAGCGTAGTGAGCAAAAAAAGCATAAGCCAACCATTCTATGGTTCACTGGTTTTTCAGGTTCAGGTAAAAGCACTGTTGCAAACGCACTAGAAAGCGCATTAAACCAATTAGGCGTTCACACCTACCTACTCGATGGCGACAATGTGCGTCATGGCTTGTGTAAAGATCTTGGCTTTACTGATGAAGACCGCGTTGAAAACATTCGTCGCGTAGGCGAAACCGCAAAGTTGATGGTCGATGCCGGTCTTGTGGTATTGACCGCATTTATTTCGCCGTTCCAAAGCGAACGCGATATGGTAAGAAACTTAGTAGAGGATGGTGAGTTTATTGAGGTATTTTTAGATACCCCGCTTGAAGTGTGTGAAACCCGCGATCCTAAAGGGCTTTATAAAAAAGCCCGTGCAGGTGAAATTAAGCACTTCACCGGTATAGACTCAGACTACCAAATCCCTGCATCGCCAGAAATTAAAATCGATACCAGCAAAAACACCCTAGACCAATCGGTGCAAGAACTGGTAGCGTATTTAAAACAACAGCAAATTATAGGTTAAGTCATGAATCAAACGGAACTGCTAGAAGAAATATTACTCCTCGCACGCCAAGCAGGTAGTGCAATAATGGGGATTTACGAAAAGGACTTTAATGTTGAGTACAAAGCTGATGAAAGCCCAGTTACCGACGCCGACCTAGCAGCTCACAAAGTGATTGTGAATGGCTTACAACACCTCACCCCTGATGTACCAATTCTAAGCGAAGAAAGCGCTGATATTAGCTGGGATATTCGTCAAACTTGGCAACGCTACTGGTTAGTAGACCCAATTGATGGCACCAAAGAGTTCATTAAAAAGAATGGCGAGTTCACCGTGAATATTGCCTTGATTGAAAAAGGTAAACCAGTATTGGCAGTTGTCGATGCACCGGCATTAGGTGTGTCGTATATTGCTGCTGAAGCAATTGGTGCCTTTAAAGATAAAGGTGATGAGCGTATCGAACTTAAGGTAACCCGTAAGCCAAATAAAGGGTTGATCCGTGTTGTCGGAAGCCGCTCACACCCTTCTCCTGATTTAGCAGAATTCGTAAAACAGTTTGAAGATGTAGAAATGGTTTCAAAAGGCAGCTCGCTAAAACTTTGTCTTGTTGCCGAAGGGAGTGCTGATATATACCCACGCCTTGGCCCAACCTGTGAGTGGGATACGGGAGCAGGTCATGCGATTGCCGAAATAGCAGGTGCAACGGTTAGCAAACTCGATGGCAGCCCACTACTGTATAACAGTAAAGAAGAGTATCTGAATCCGTTTTTTGTCGTATCGGCCTTACAGAACTAAAAAGATTTCCGTTAAATATCGTAGGCTGGGTAGAGCGCAGCGAAACCCAGCATTGAGCCATAAACTTTAATATTCCCTACTTTATAGGCACTTCTATCTAGCCAATAAGTCCTTGTTCCTATAGTATTTTGCTATCTTATCTATTAAAGGAATAACCATGACGACTGTTGAAAAAGCAATTGAAGCCGGCTATGAGGCACAAATTAGCGCACTATATAAAGCGCTTTCACAAGGGGTGCTTGCCGCTAATGGCGATGAAAGCGAAATCACAGCAGCTGAGGCACGTTTTAAGAAAGGTTTAGCATTCGCCGCAGACATTAAAGCTCGCGCACTTGCAGCTGCAGAATAAATACCACAACTGGGCTTTTCTAAATGAGCCCAGTTCTCTTCCTTTGTAAGTCTCTCCTTACAGCATAGTTATCTAAACACAACGCTAAAACATGCATTCTTAGTCGCTTTTCTATATGCTGCGCGACAATTATTATTCTAATAGTGGAGTGCTAATGAACACACATCAAGATGCTATGCCGTATGATGCATCGACAACAAGTAGTAACTCAAAATGGAATCTTCATGACACCCAATGGGTGTTAAGTTTATTTGGCACCGCAGTCGGTGCTGGGATTTTATTCTTACCAATTAATATCGGCATCGGCGGATTTTGGCCATTGATTATCATGGCATGCCTTGCTTTTCCGATGACCTACTTAGCCCACAGAGGCTTAGCCCGATTTGTTTTATCATCAAAAAAGCCTGAAGCTGACTTTACTGATGTAGTAGAAGAGCACTTTGGCATAAATGCGGGGCGCTTGATCTCTTTACTGTATTTTCTCTCTATCTTCCCTATCTTACTTATTTATGGTGTTGGCCTAACAAATACCGTTGATAGCTTTATCGTTAATCAGTTAGGCATGGAGTCGCCACCACGCGTGTTGTTATCTGGCGTACTCGTTGGCGGTATGATCAGCTTAATGCTGGGTGGCGAAGCATTGATGTTACGTGCTTTTTCGATACTTGTTTATCCACTTGTCGCTATTTTGTTTTTCTTATCGATTTATTTAATCCCAAGCTGGCAAATGCCAGATGTATCTGTACCTGAGTTTTCGGGCTTCATGAAAACACTTTGGTTATCAATACCTATTATTGTATTTTCATTTAGCCATGCAGCTGCAATATCAAGCTTTGTGCATGTACAGCGTGCTCACTACGGCAACAATGCTAAAATGAAGTCAGAAGCAATTCTGAAGCGTACCAGCCTACTATTAATTGTGTTTGTTTTACTGTTTGTATTCTCGTGTGTGCTGTCACTATCTACTGAACAAATGGTACAAGCAAAAGCTGATAACGTGTCTATCTTGTCATTCCTTGCCAATATCACTGATAACTCATTTATTGCGACCTTAGGACCATTAGTTGCCTTTATTGCGATTACGTCTTCATTCTTAGGTCACTTCTTAGGTGCCCGTGAAAGCTTCAACGGTCTTGTTAGTAAGCAAGCACATATGAACCCTAAACTCGTTGATAAGATTGGCACTGTTATCATGTTCTTCGCTATTTGGTATTGCTCAGTGATCAACCCAAGTATTTTAGACATGATGGATCAGTTATCAGGCCCAATCATTGCCATGATCCTTTTCATCATGCCAATGATTGCCGTTTATAAAGTACCTAGCTTACACAAATACAGAAACCGCTTGAGCACACTGTTCGTATTAACAGTTGGCTCTCTTGCTGTATTTGCGCTTATTTACAGCATGATTCAATAGTCAACAACTGCTTATACATTAAGAAGCCCAGCAGGGAAGCCTGCTGGGCTTTTTTAGTTCGCGAGTTTCGAGAGTAAAGTTAAAAAGGGTAACGTTTTAAGGTCTGGTAGATTGGGTAGAGCGAAGTGAAACCCAACACAGAGCTTTCAGCGTTCAGCGGCTCGGTGGAGGTGTTTTGGTCAGAGTCTCCCCTAAGCAATAAGATCCCGCCGGAGGCACTAAGAATTGCTAGGTTCTAGGTTCTAGGTTCTAGGTTCTAGGAAGAGTGTATTTGTAGGAATGGCTTTAGCCATGAATATATTGCTTATGGCCTAGATTCGGCACTGAAGTGCCTCCTACTCGTTTTGTTGCTGAGGAACACTCTGAAGTACCAAACAATCCTGTAGATCAACTGCCATCTAATCTCTGGCATCTGAGATACGCATCACGTAGGAATGGCTTTAGCCATGAATGTGTTGGTTATGGCCTAGATTCGGCACTGACGTGCCTCCTACAGGGTTTTGTTGCTGAGGGAGTCTCTGCACTATACAACCCCATATTTCAGCTGACGTCTGACGGCTGAAAGCTGAAAGCTCCAGACGCAAAAAAGCCCGACTCTTTCGAATCGGGCTTTCTTTAATTTGGAGCCTGGCAATGTCCTACTTTCACATGGCAAATGCCACACTATCATCGGCGCTGTTTCGTTTCACTACTGAGTTCGGCATGGGGTCAGGTGGGTCCAAAACGCTATTGTCACCAAGCAAATTTGGGTCGTTAATCGCTTTAGCAATCAACTAAAATTCGGAATTCTGATATCAAGTAAATGTCTACTTTAGTTTCTTAACTTCTGTCTGTTACGCTGTCACAAAACGCGTTTGGCGTTGTATGGTTAAGCCTCACGGGTAATTAGTACAGGTTAGCTTAATGGCTCGCACCACTTCCACATCCTGCCTATCAACGTTGTAGTCTTCAACGGCCCTTCAGAGACTTTAAAAGTCTAGTGAGAACTCATCTCGA